>JBEBGK010000215.1:0-6195 GCA_040081515.1 Chthoniobacteraceae bacterium | reverse complement strand
TACTGGTATCCCTCCACCTTCATCTGCGTGGTGGTGTCGATCCCCGCGGCGACTGATTTGAGATCCACCCCGAGGAAGCGCGCGTACATCAGCAGGAAACTTTTCGCATACGCGGCATTCGGAAATTTCGTGAGATCCCCGTTCTCGAGGGCACGGAGAAAGGTCCCGCGGATGCGGACCGCGGCCGCGGCCTGCTCGATGCTCAGGTCCCGCGCGAGGCGTGCCTTTTCGAGGCGTTTGCCGAAGTCCTGGTCCATCAGATGTCCTCCGGGTTGCGGAGGATCTCGCGCGGCTTGGCGCCATCGCCGGGGCCCACGTAGCCGCGTTGCTCCAGGATATCGAGGATGCGCGCAGCGCGGGTATATCCCAGGCGCAGCCGCCGCTGGAAAAGCGACGTGCTCGCCTTGCCCTCCTGTTTCATCACTTCGAGGCACTTCTGGACGATCTCCTCGTCCTCGTCGCTCACTTCCTCCTCGTCATCGCCGTCGCCGATCGACTCGAGCTTCTGGTGAATCTCCGATTCGAAGCACTGCTCGCTCTGCCCGCTGACGAACTCGACGATGCGCCGCACCTCCTCGTCCGTCACGAGCACGCCCTGGGCGCGGACCAGCCGCGAGGTGCCGGGTGGACGGTAAAGCAGATCGCCCTGGCCGAGCAGCCGCTCGGCGCCGTTCTCGTCGAGGATGACGCGCGAATCGAGCGGGCTCGCGACCTGGAATGCAATGCGGCACGGGACATTCGCCTTGATGACGCCCGTGATGACATCCGCCCTCGGCGTCTGCGTGGCGATGATCATGTGGATCCCGGCGGCGCGTGCTTTTTGCGTGATGCGCGCGATGAGCAGCTCCACGTCCGCCGGCGCCGTCTGCATGAGATCGGCGAGCTCATCCACGATGATCACGATGAAGGGCATCTTCTCGGGAATGATGATGCCGTCGTCGCGGGGCACGGAGATGCCGAGTTCCTGCTGTTCCTCGCGCTCGCTCGTGGGCGTTCCGTATTGCTCGGAATCGCCGTTGAGCACCTCGGGCTCGGGCTCGCCGCCAAACGGCTTGCCGAGGATGTCGTCGCTGCTGGCGGCGACCGGTTCCGCAGCCGGGTCGATGGTGACTGGCGGCACCGGCTTGCTTGCGGCGGCCCTGGCTTCCCGGTCGTCGTCGAGTTCCTTCCGGGACTTCGGCTTGGGCCGGTCGTTGAAGCTCGTGATGTTCCGCACGCCGACCTTCGCGAAGATTGCGTAGCGCTTCTCCATCTCGTTGACCGCCCACTTCAGCGCGAGCAGCACCTTTTTCGGATCGGTCACGACGGGGACGACGAGATGCGGCAGCGTGTTGTACATCTGCATCTCGACCACCTTCGGATCGATCATGATGAGACGGAGATCCTCCGGCGAGAAACGGTAGAGGATGCTGGCGATGATCGAGTTGATGCAGACGCTCTTGCCCGAGCCGGTGGTGCCGGCGACGAGGCCGTGGGGCATGGCGGCGAGGTCGGCGATGATGGAGCGGCCATAGACGTCCTTGCCCAGCGCGATTGGGATCCGCGCCTTTGCCGCATGGAAGTCCTCGCCCTCGAGCAACTCGCGGAGGGTGACCATCTGCTTTCGGGAATTGGCGATTTCGATCCCCACCGTGTCCTTGCCGGGGATTGGCGCGAGGATGTTGATGCGCTCGGCGCGCGTGGCGCGGGCGAGGTCCCGCTCGTGGTTCACGATTCGATCCACGCGGACCCCGCGGGAGGGATACACCTCGTAGCGCGTGATGGTGGGCCCCTTGGTGATGTCGCCCGCGGTCACCGCGATGCCAAACTCGCCGAGGGTCTCGATGATGCGGTTCTGCACACCGAGCAGCTCCTCGTGGCTCGCGACATGGCGTGTGGAGAGATCCAGCGGTTCGAGGAGGTCGAGCGAGGGAAGCTGGTAGTTCGCGCTCGAGATCGTCTGGAGAAGCTGAAGTTTTTCCTTCTTCTTCTCCTTGCGCGATGCCGCCGACGGCGCAGTGGGCGCGCTCGCGTCGAAGATCTTCGGCGCCGGGCGATCGAGATCGGGCTCCGGAGCGGATTCCTTCGCGTCGCTCAGGGGAAGCAGCTCGGGCTGCTCATACTTTTCCCCGGGGGCCGCATCGCCGCCGCGCTTGGAGAGTTCGCGCTCCATGCGCCGGCGCTCGCGCTCCATTTTCTTCTGCTCGAGGACGAGCCGCTGTTCCTCCGTGGCCCGCTGCAACTGGCGCTCCCTCCACGTCTCAAGCCACTCGCCCGGGATGCCCATGGCGCGCCGCGCCACGGCGATGGGGCGCAGGCCCGTCATGAGGATGATGCACACCACATAGATCAGCAGCAGCACGAGCACGGCCGCGGGGCCGAAGACGGTGGCGAAAATGGTCCCCCCGATGTACTGGCCCACGAGGCCGCCCTCGCTGCTCACGTGCAGCCGGCCGCGATCGATGAGCGACCAGCCGAGCACATGCAGCAGACATGCGCCGCTGACGACGAAGCCCGCCGTCCATAGCGGCCGCAGGGCAAATCCCATCGTGCGGCCGAGCATCGCCGTCGCGCCGTAGCCGATCAGCGCCGCTGCGAGCAGGTAGCTCGCGGCCCCGAAGAGCACGTAGCTGATGCAGGCCATGATCGCCCCGAGCGAGCCGACGAAATTGTGCGTCGCCTTGCTCGGATGATCGGCATGCGAAAGGGGAAACCACAGGGGGACATCCCCCGGGGTGTATGAAATGAGGGCGAGCAACAACAGCACGCCGAGGACGAGCAGCGTGAGGCCGATGACCTCCTGCATGGTGGAATTGAGTGCCTGACGGCGGGATTGCGCCATTTTCGAACCGCGAAGCTACCAAGCTCCCGGCGCGTTTCAATGCGCGACATTGCCCAAAAGCGGGATCAATGGATGACCCTGAGGGGCCGGGAATGGCGGGAATCGGGGGCTGAAGTCGGCATTTCAAAAAAAGATGAACAAAATGCTTGCGACGGAATGCCTCCCCGCTAGTCTCCGTCTTGTTCTGGGGGGAACAGCGGCCCTCCGGTTGCCAATCGGCGCCGGGGGGCCGCACTTTTTTTGGCGTGAAGGCCCGGTCGTTCCCGCCCGGCGTTCAGGCTGCCGCGGCAACCCGGCGCACCTTTTCCACGACCTGGGGGATGATCTCCAGGGCGCGGGCCAATTCCCCGGCCGTGTTGAAGCGACCGAACGAAAACCGGAGGCTGCCGCGTGCGCGTGTGTCGTCGAAGCCCATGGCACGCAGGACGTGGGACGGCTCATGCTGCCCGGTGGTGCAGGCGGAACCGGCGGAGCAACAGATGCCGCGCTGGTCGAGAAGCATCAGCATCGCCTCGCTCTCGACTCCGCCAAAGGCGAGGCTCGTGGTGTTGGGCAGGCGGTTCATCCGGTCGCCGTTGACCTCGACGCCGGGCACCCTGGAAAGCAGGCCGTTCTCAAACTCATCGCGCCAGCCCTTCACCACGGTCGTCTCGTGATCGAGGTGCCGGGCCGCGAGTTCGCACGCTTTTCCGAGACCGATGATGCTCGCGGCATTCTGCGTGCCGGCGCGCCGTCCCCCTTCCTGCCCGCCGCCGGTGAGGAACGGGATGAACTTTGTGCGCCGGTTCACGTAAAGCACGCCGACACCCTTGGGCGCATGCAGTTTGTGGCCGCTAAGCGAGAGAAAGTTCACCTTCATCCCGTCGAGATGGAAAGGCACCTTGCCCACGGTCTGTACTGCGTCCGTGTGGAAAACCGCTCCTTTTTCCCGGACGATCTCCGCGATCGGCGCAGTGGGAAACATCACGCCGGTTTCGTTGTTCGCCCACATGATGGAGACGAGCGCAGTCTCATCGGTAATGGCGCGCTCGACTTCGGCGGGATCGATCTGCCCGTCGCTGTTCACCCCGAGCCAGGTGACGGGATGGCCGCGCTTGGCGAGGAGTTCGCAGGTCTTCAGCGTCGCACTGTGCTCGACCCGCGTGGTCACGATGTGTTGCCGGTCGCGATCCATCTCGAGTGCGGATCGGATGGCGGCGACCGAACTTTCGGTGCCGCAGCTCGTGAAGAGGATCTCGCCGGGTTCGCACCCGAGCAGCGCGGCGACCCGCTCGCGCGCGGTCTCGATCGCCTTGTTCACCTGCTGGCCGAACCGGTAGCCGCTCGAGGGATTCCCGTAGAGGTCCGTGAGGTAGGGGAGCATTTCCTCGACGACCGCGGGGTCCACTTTCGTGGTGGCGTTATTGTCGAGGTAAATGAGTTCGCTTTCAGTGCTCATGGCCGGTGCCGCGGAACCTAGATCGACGACGGGTGCCAGCCAAGGCAACTTTATCGCGTCGGCAGGGATCCTATCCGGCGGCGTCCGCCTTGAGCCCGCGCTTGTGGAGCAGGTAGCTGCGGGACGAGGTGAACAGCGAGGCGAGCGCGCCGAAAATGAGCGGTGCCTTCCACAGATGGAGGGAATAGACGAGATTCAGCGACCCTCCGAGGATGCTGAAGTGCCAGAACTGGATCGGCATCACGAAACGCTGTTTCTTTTCCGAGGCCAGCCACTGGATGATGAAGCGCATCGAGAAAAGCCCCTGCGCGGCGAATCCGAGGGCGGTCCAGCCCCAGTGATCCGCCCGGAGCTGGTCGAGCAATGTGGCGAGGAAGATGGCCGGAATGATCATGCGCCCGGTATTCCAGCCGTTTTCCACCGCGGCAAGTGGCAATCGGTTGCGTGAGTGACACCGGAGCGGTTAACGTGCGCCTCCTTTTGCCAGTGCCTCGTTCTTCCAGCCCATCTCGCCCGGGCGACCGCCGTGTCGCCGTGACCGCCATGGGCATCGTAAGCCCGCTCGGGATCGGGCTGGCGGAAACGCTCGGGGCGCTGCGCGAGGGGCGTGATTGCGTGCAGCCCGTCACGGCGTTCGACACTTCGAAGTGCCGATCCACCATGGCCGGCCAGGTCCCGGCTCTCGACCACGCCCGGGATCGCCGCTCGAAGCGCCTGCATCGGGCGAGCCACATGATGATCGAGGCGGTTCGCGAGATGCTCTCCGCCGATCCGGGCTGCGCGCCGGATGCGATGGTCATCGGCACGACGAGCGGCGGGATGTCATTTGGCGAGCGATTTTACCGTGCGCAGGTGGAGAGGCGGCGCCCGGCGGATCGCGCCGCGCTGCTGGCGAACTATCCTCCGCAGAAGGCGCCGCTCGATGCGTTGGAAGCGGGCGGTTTTCGCGCCCCCGTCCAGATCATCGCGAATGCGTGCGCCTCCGGTACGAACGCCATCGGCCACGCCTTCCGCCTCGTGCGCGCCGGCATGCACCGGCGGGCGTGGTGCGGCGGATATGACGTCCTGTCGGAGCTGGTGTTCACGGGGTTCGATTCGCTGCAGGCTGCGACGACGGAAAAGGTGCGCCCTTTCGACCGGGGACGCAGCGGCCTCGTGCTGGGCGAGGGCGCGGCGTTGCTGGCGCTGGAGGATTTGGATTCCGCCCGCGGGCGCGGCGCGCCGATCCTCGCGGAGATCACCGGCTACGGCATTTCGACCGACAACCATCACCTTACCCAGCCGCACCCGAGCGGCATCGGGCCGGCGATGGCGATGCGGCGCGCGCTGGAAGATGCGGCGCTGGCAGCGGGCGACGTCGATTACATCAATGCGCACGGCACGGCGACGGCGTTCAACGACGCGAGCGAAGGCGCGGCGATCGCGGAAATCTTCGGGGCCGGCGTGCCCGTGAGTTCGACGAAGGGAATGATGGGGCACTCGCTCGGCGCCGCGGGCGCGATCGAGGCGGTCTTCGGCATGCTGGCGATCCGGCACGGATTTCTGCCGCCGAACATCAACTACCGCGAGCCGGACCCGGCGTGGGAACTGGACATCGTCGCCAACTCGGCACGCGACGCACGGGTGGGTTGCGTGGTTTCGAATTCGTTCGGCGCGGGCGAACATGCCGCGATCGTGGAGATGACGAATCCGGAAACCGGCCGCGTCTTCCACGCCGCTCCGGTGCCGGCGGCAAGCGTCGCGCATCTCAACCGCGAACCGCGGCTCCGCAGGGCGAGCAGCATCAGCCTCCTCGCGGCTGCCGCGGGCAAGGCCGCGCTGGCGGACGCCGGGATCGATTTGACCCCGGAGTTCCGGTCGCGCCTGGCGATCGTGTTCGGCGTGTCGAGCGGCGGGGTGCAATACACGCGCCGGTATTACAGCCAGGTCGTGAAGG
>JBEBGK010000214.1:0-6207 GCA_040081515.1 Chthoniobacteraceae bacterium | reverse complement strand
ATCCGTCGCGTGCCGTGGTGCCAGCGGGGAAAAAATCGCTGCTCAGGGAAGTTCAAAACTCTCCCACTCAATCCGGTCAATTGTTCAGCGCTTCCCTAAACGCCACGAGTTCACTCGGCCGACCCGAAGTTCCGCTCCACCCGTCCGGTCAATCGTCCGCCTTGCCGGCTCTGAAAACCGGCTCGGTCGGAAACGCAGTCGGTCTGAAACCGCTTGACGGTCACGGGCGCGTTTGGAAAATAAACAAATGTCCCCGTCACTCTTCCCCCGGATTGGATTCGCCGCACTCATTGCCACCGTATTTTGCGCGGGAAATTCCTGGGCTGCACGAGTCGAAAGCGCCCGCCTCACTCTCGCGGAAAACAAGGTTTCGATCGCAGGCCGAACCCGGGGCGTCGGCGCCACGGTTGCCGCGGGCGAGACGATCGTGACCGGTCCGCGCTCGCGGGCGGAATTGACACTTCCAAATGGCACCGTCGTCCGCATCGGGCAGGGATCGAGCTTCTCATTCACCGGGTCGAAGCTCGACCTCAGCCAAGGCTCTGCGCTCTTCAAGCTCGCGCGGAAGAATACCAGCGTGGTCACGCCTTCGCGGACTTACACGGGCGGCCCGGCGGTGATTTCCGCGCACGCGTCGAAAGGCTACGAGGGAGTCTTCGTCCTCGAGGGCAATGGAAAGGTGAATGGCACCCCACTCATCGCGGGCGAAACCTCGGTGCGCGAAAACGGAAAGGAGAGGAAGTTTTCCTTCGACCTGCAGAAGATGCTCGCGACCTCCACGCTCGTGACGAAGTTCCCGCAGGCGCCGTGGGTCGCGCGGACAACGGCCGTGGCCTCGCTCCAGCACCAGCTGCTCGCCGTGAAAGGCGCGCTAGCCTCCCAGGGTGCGCCTCGTAGGCAACAGACGGCGGTCGCGAATGCGACGTCCGGGCTTCTATCATCATCGCGTTCTCCGTCGCAGATCGTGTCGCAAGGCACTGCGAACCTCGTGAGTTCCGGCGCAAGCGGAGTGCTGCTTGCCGGACGCACTGGAAGTCTTGCGGCAGGCGGAACCTTGCGAACTGCGGGCGGATCCGTGTCGCTCGGGGGGAATAATGCTGCAACGTTCTCGGGATCGACCCTTAACCTCCTAAGCTCGGGTTCGAGCGGTGCAACACTTCAGGTCGCTGGATCAAATTCGCTCACCAAGGCCGGCGGAGGAACATTGGTGCTGAATCCGGGCAGTTTCAGCACCGGCGGCACGCAAACCGGCGGAAGCCTCACGACCGGTGGAATACTCGCAACCGGTGGAATACTCGCAACCGGAGGAGCGCTCACGACCGGTGGAACGCTCACGACTGGTGGAACGCTCATCAGCGGTGGGACTCTGAATTTGGGAAACGGCGGAACGGTGCCGCTTGTATTGACGAACGGCGGGATTCTCACTTTCCAGCCTGGCGTGAACATTGTTTACGGCGGGGTGACCCTGCCCCAGCAGGCCGGCCAGAACGTGACGATCAACGGTATCAATTATATCACGGCGACGACGGCCGGAGGAGCGCTCCAATTGCAGCCGTTGACTCCGTGACGACAGTGGCACCCGCCTTCGCAAAACACACGGAACCCTCGGACTTAATGCCATGGTGAAACGGGCTGCCGGTATTTTCGCCGTGTTCTGCATGACGGGCGGCGGCTTCGCGCAGAATCTCGCGGTCGAGCAGGTCCGCACGCGCACGCAGGGGATTTCCCGCGCGGATTCCGTGGAGTTGAAGATGATTGCCGAGGAACGGGGCGAGGTCGTTGAACTCACAGGACGGCCTGCGCGTGCGCTCCAATTGAGGGCGGGCATCTCGACCAACCTCGAGTATCAATCCAACTCGCCGGCGCTCCCGAGCGGGCCGCGCGGGGACTGGCTCTCCCTGTCCGCGTTCGAAGCCGGTTTGAACAAACCGCTTGGGGAGCAGTTCAGCCTCGACCTCTCCATCCGCACCGATGTGGCGGCGTATTTCCATTTTGATGGAATCAGCTACTGGGGCCCATCGGCGATCGGCCTTGTCTATTATCGCCCCTCGGCGAACTGGCCCAGGGTTTACGTCGGCGGGCAGTTGTACCGCTACGACAATATCCGGAACGGATCAAAGATCACAGATGCCGGGGCAGTGATCGCGGGCACGGATCATTCGTTGGTGTTCGACGGCGGGCGGAGCGTGCTTTCCATCGGCTACCAATTCGCGAGATACTGGGCAAATCCACTGACCGAGGAACGCACATCGCACGTCCTCTTTGCATCCTTCACGCGCCAACTCTCTGGATCGCTTTACGCCCAGGCGTCGTGGAACTGGCAATACAGCGACTTCGACGCCCTGGCACGCCGTGATTCCCGAAACCTGATCGGCCTCGGCCTGATCTACGCGGTGAAGGAAAACGTCGCTCTGCGCATTTATGCGAATTACCTGCGCAACGAGTCGAACAACCCGTTCGTTGACTACGAAAATTTCACCGTGGGTCTGGGCGTGAACGTCATGCTGCGGTTCTGAACCTTTCCAGCCGCGCTCAGCAACCGCGGCATCGTTGCCACCGCGACCCGGGGCTTGAAGTTGGCGGTGGCGCGGGGCTCCATGAGGGGATGCGTTTTCTCCCGCTCTTTCTCGCGATTTTTCCCTTCATCACTCCGCCGACTGCGCTCGCATCATCGCCGGGCGATGTGCGAAGTTCCGGCGCGGTGGGCGATGGCAAGGCGGATGACACGGCGGCGATTCAGAAGGCGGCGGATGCGGGAGGCACGATTCGTTTTGAAACGGGCACCTATCGGCTGACGAAGACCATCACGGTGAATTTGAACGAGCACGGTCCCGTCGCAATCATCGGGGATGGCACGGCGCGCATCGTCATGGCGGGCGCGGGTCCCGCGTTTCATTTCACCGGCACGCACGGCGGCACGGCGGACCCGGGCTCCGTGAAGCCGGAAGTCTTCGAGCGGCAGACGATGCCGATCGTGGATGGTTTGCAAATCGTCGGCGCGCACGCGGAGGCGGATGGCATCGAGGCCAGCGGGACGATGCAGCTCACAATCACCCGCTTGAACATCCGCGATTGCCGGCACGCGATTCATCTCACGCAGCGCAATCGCAACCTCATCGTCTCGAACAGCCACCTCTACAAGAACCGCGGCATCGGGATTTTCTACGACGCGGTGAATCTCCACCAGTCGAACATCACCGGCTGCCACATCAGCTACAACGCGGGCGGCGGCATCGTCTCGCGCGGCGGCGAGGTGCGGAACGTCCACATCGCAGGTTGCGACATCGAGTCGAATATGACGGCTGATGCGCCGCCCGCGGCGAATGTGACGCTCGACAGCCGCGGCGGATCGATCGCGGAGGTGGCGATCACCGGCTGCACCTTGCAGCACAACCGCACGAGCCCCGGCAGCGCGAACGTCCACATCATCGGCCCGGGCGACGACAAGCGCGTCACTTCCGAGTCCGGCGAGGGAAAGACGCGCGAGGGCAACGTGACCATTTCCGCCAATGTCTTCAGCGACGTGCGCATCAACGTCCATATCGAGCACGCGCGCGGCGTCGCGATTCTCGGGAACACGTTCTGGGAAGGCTTCGACCACGATCTGCTCGTGGAGCACAGCAGCGACATCGCCGTCGGCGTGAACACATTCGACCGCAACCCGCGCTACGAGCTGTGGCAAAAGGAAAAGCCGAAGCAGGGGATTGTCTTCCGCAGTTGCGCCGACTGCACGCTCACCGGCCTGCACATCCATGGCGTCCGCGAGCACCCGGCGGCGCTGCATTTGAAAGACTGCCGGCGCTTCCTCATCACGGGCTGCAGCATCCTCGACAGCGACGGCGTGGGGATTCTCCTCGAAAATGTGCGGCAGTCGCGAATCGGCTCGTGTCTGATCGACGACGAACGAAGGAAGGAAAATTTCCGCGCGATCGAGGAGCGCGGCGGCGAGGGCAATGCGATCGAAAACAGGTAGCGGACGGCGCGCCTACGCCGCCTTCGCCGCGGCGAGGATGAAGGAAAGGGGCGCGCCGCGATCCTCCGCGCCGGCCGCGAGATCCGGATCGAGCACCGTCGTGACTTCAAAACCAGCGGCCTTCAGGGCGAGATAAGTGGCCGCGGCTTCCTTCTCCACGGGGAGCGATGCGACGGCGAGTGACAGCTCCGCCTCGGCGCTGGCGGGCGCGATTTCCTCCGGGCCGCGGACGATCCAGTTCGCGCGCTCGAAGACGGACTTGAACCACGCGGCGCGTGCCCGCGCGTCCGGATTGCCGGCGACGAACCGGATGATGATCGTCTGGCCGCGCACGGTGCCGAGGTTGTGAATGAGCGCCTCCTGCTGGGCCGGCGGGATCTCCGGCGAGCCGGCGTCCGCTTTCGGGAACCATCGGAGTCGTGCCGGTGGCCCGGCGACTGGACGCACGGCCGTTCCCGCGGCGACGGAAATCTTCAGCGCCTCCTCGAGTGCGGCGACGCGGCTTTCGAGCGCATCGATCCGCGCGCGCTCGTTGCCTGCCAGGGGGGCCGGCGGTTCGGGGAGACGGGTCTGCGGATCGGCCGCGGGCTCGATCGTGACGACCTCCCGGCACTTCGGGCACTGGACGCGGCGACGGCGCCCGGTGATCCGGATCGCAACGCCGCAGGCCGGACAGACCGCCTCATGGCTGTCCGAGGGAATGAATGTGGTGACCATCGCCCGCTAGGAGGTGGACTCCTTGTTCGGAGGAGGCGCTTCGCTCAGGAACTCGATTTCCTCGGGGCTGAGCGACACGACCGCAGTCTCGTTCACCGGCCGGTCCGGGCGTGATGCGGCGATCGCGGCCTCCGGGGCGCGCGACCACATCGGGACACGCGACCAGCGCGGCACCGCCGTCTTCTTGCTGCACACGGGGCAGACCACATTGCGACCCTCCCAACGGGCATCGGCGCGCAGACGGTTCCGGCACGAGGTGCACAGGAATTTCACCTCCAGGTCGAGCACCTCGGGCGGGAAAACGGGAACACAACCCGCGAACCGTCCGGACAGGCTGGTGAGGCGCGGCACCGGCACACGGCGCGAGCAACTCGGGCACTGGACGACATCCTCCGGCGAGTCGGTGGAGGTCTTCATCGCAGTTCCGCAGATGACGCAATAGAAGCGGATGGTCGGCATGACAAAAAAGCCCGGATCTGGCCGCACGGCAGCCATGCACGGAGCTTGACGTGCCGACGCTGCCACGCTACCTGTGGTGGTCAAGATGAAACTTTCATCCCATATCCTGTGGCCGATGGATTTCCGGTGGGCATCACGGGACACGATGTCGAGTTCCGGAACCGGCCGGTTTTTCAAGCACCCATGAGCACAGTCCCGCGCGCCATCGAACCGGCTCAGTCCCAATTCATCGAAAAGACTTTCGGCGATTTCCTCGGCGGCAACGCCGCCCGCGGCACGCAGGTCGATCGCCATCGCCGGGAGATGGTCGGGTGGATCCACCAGAGGCTCTTCGTCGACCGGGAATCCGTGTCCGCCGTCCGCGCGGAACTGAATCGCTCGGCGCGAAAGACCCGCGTGATCGCCGTGACCAGCGGCAAGGGCGGCGTGGGAAAAACGACGTTCGCCGTGAATCTCGCGGTCGCCTTTGCGCAACTCGGACGCCGCGTGCTGCTTTTCGACGCGGACTTCGGCATGGCGAACGTGCACATTTTTGCAGGCGTGAATCCGCCCGCGACGTTGCTCGACGTGATCGACCGGCGCGCGGCGTTCGAGAGCCTGATCACTCCCGGACCGGAGGGCATCGACGTGATTTGCGGTGCATCCGGCATCGGACGCATGGCGGATCTGAGCGCGCCTGTTCTCGACGCCCTCGGCCGTGAACTGCTGCGGGTCGCGGCGGACTACGACGTGCTGCTGATCGACACCGGCGCGGGCATCTCGCCGTCGGTCACGCATTTTTTCGGGCTCGCGCAGGAGACGATCGTGCTCGCGACGCCGAACCTTGCCTCGACGCTCGATGCGTACGGCGTGATCAAGCTCGCGCACGAGCAGCGGATCAACACGCAGGTCCACGTGCTGATCAACCTCGTCGAGGACGGGAACCAGGCCGCCCGCGTGCTCGACCGGCTCGCCGGCTGCGCGAACCGCTTCCTGAAATCCTCCCTGAACACGCTCGGCTTCCTCGAGCGCGACGCCGCTTTCGAACAGGCGAACCAAAGCCGGCGGCCCCTGATGGT
>JBEBGK010001168.1:0-1523 GCA_040081515.1 Chthoniobacteraceae bacterium | reverse complement strand
GAATTATGGTAAGAAGAATAACCATAATAACCATACTCTGTATGACTCAGCCCCGGAACTTGATTTCAAACACGCCCCTATGCGGGGTTTCCCTGCTGACCCAGCCACGGGCTGGCATCATCCGGCGCCGTCGGCCCGTTCGCGCGCGGGTCAAGTCTGCCAAGTGGTTCGTATGGCCTGCGCTTCTGTGCGTTGTTTTAGTTGCACTTACGAGCGAAGTTACTGGCAAGCCGGAATGGGATGAGCGGGCTCGGATGGCTCAACTCCTCGTCGGTGACCCTTCCCAAGCTCGCCCAAAGGCGGAGATGACGATGGACCCAATCCTCACCCAGGTGGCCCAGGCGAGGGCGGCTGACCTGGCGCGGCGGCGCTACTTTTCCCATGTGAACCCGGACGGCCACGGACCGAACCATCTGGTGCGGGCGGCCGGCTATGAGCTGCCCACATTCTGGGGAACGGCGCGCAAGGACAACTTCATCGAGTCCATCGGTGCCGGCTATGCCTCGGCTGGCGACGTCTGGCGCATGTGGATGAATTCCTCCGGACACCGGACCCATCTGCTGGGCCGGAAGTCCATGTATCAGGAGCAGACGAATTACGGCATCGGGTATTACGCCGACCCATCGAGCCCTTACCGCTGCTACTGGGTGATCATCACGGCGCCGCCGGAACAGCGGGCGTTCATCGGGGTATCCTCGCGGATTGCATCGCGGGACCCGGGGAAGGGGGCCGCATTCCGTGCGGGCAATGGAGTGACGCTGCGCGAAGATCGCGCGACGGCGACGGCTGGGACGGCGTCCTCGGAGCGCGTGGACGCGAGGACGAAGTTCCGCATCGGGAAAGTCGCCAGCGATGAACCGGTGACCGCGAAAAAGCCCATCGGAATCGGCAACGAGCCATCGAGGGCGGTGCGGAAAGTCCCCGCGGCGCGGCCGGTCTTTGCCGCGACCCGTTGGTTTATCGCTGCCAGCGTCGCGCCTTGAGTTCGAAGCGCGGCAGGCTGCCGCCGGCCACGCGCGTCACCGGGATGCGAAGCGAGAAAGACTCGCCGAGCGCCTTCTCGAGCCTGCGCGCGGCGGTGTCATCATCGCTTTCGATCTCGATCGCCAGCTCCGCCATCGGGCCGCGGTTTGTGACGTTCACCCGGTATTCGGCGATCCCGGGGATGCTGCACACGACCGCATCGACTGCGCTGGGATGCACGTTCACGCCGCGGATCACCACCATGTCGTCGCTGCGCCCGATGATGCCGCCGGCGAGCACGAAGCCGGGTGCATCGGCGCGCCGGACGAGGTCGCCGGTGCGGGAGCGGAGCAGCGGGCACGCCTCGCGCCCAGCGGGGTGAGGACGAGTTCGCCGGTCGCGCCGTCGGCGACGGATGCGCCTGTCGCGGGATCGATGATTTCCGCGAAGTAGGATTCCTCGATGATGTGCAGCGAGGGTGGAGCGCTGGCGTCCCCGCCGGCCACATCCCGCGCGCGCAGCGCCATTTCAAAGTGCGGCTGCGCCGTTGTGCCGTGGCC
>JBEBGK010000213.1:0-6226 GCA_040081515.1 Chthoniobacteraceae bacterium | reverse complement strand
GACCTTCCCGCCCCTGCCGCCCAGTGTGCGGTTCGAGGCGTCCACACGACCGGAGACTGCGACCTTTCCGCCAGCGGCGGCGTTGAACGCAATATCGCCGCTGACGATGCTGCCGGATTGCGCGATCGCCATTCCGTACATGTCGCCCGTGGCGAGAGTGACCTTCGGGGCGGAGATGCTGCCGGAGTTGTTCACCCCGGGCTTTGGCAGCGAGACGACCTTTGCCTTCGGGATGTCCGCCGGCGCGTTGACAAAAATGTTCCCGCCCGCTTCGCCGACGAAGACGCTGCTGCCGGCAGCCATGGTGACGGCGCCTTTCTCCGAACTGATGACGCCCTCGTTGCTGACGTGCGCGCCGTAGAGGCCGACGTCGTCGATGGCGATGATGCTGCCGCGGTTCTCCACGTCGCCAGTGAGGCCCGTGAATCTCATGCGACCGGCGAGGAAGTCGGAATCCGAGATGTGCCCGGCGGCGGCGATGATTCCGCCGACATTGATGACGGAACCGCTTTCAAAAAAGATGCCGTAGGGATTCGCGAGGACGATCTGGCCGTTGGAAGTGAGCGTGCCGAAAATGTGCGACGGATTCGGCTCGGTCACCCGGTTGAGCGTGATGGACTGCGCGCTGGGCTGGATGAAACTTACGCGCTCCGCGGCACCGATGTTGAAGCTCTGGTAGTTGATGATGGCGCGCTCACCAGTCCGGATGTCGAGGGCGCCGGCGCTGCGTTCGAAGACGGCCGTCCCAGACTGGACCTGCTCCCCTTGCGGCAAAGCGTGAAGAGCCGAGGTGAACGTGATCCCGGTCGCGAGCAACGTCGCGATGGACTTGCTGAGGAAGAATCTGGCATGCATGGCGGTGGAAGGTGGGGAAACGGAGTTACCAGGCGACGGTTGCGGAGATGTGGAGGCGCCCGTCGCCAAAATCCACGGGATCGACGAGGAGGTCGCGCTGAGCCTGGAGGACGAAGCCATATTCGGCGCGAATCGTCATATAGAGGGGCTTGAAGACTTGGAACTCAAGACCGGCCCCCGCGCTCAGCAGGGTGCGATCGGTTTCGATGACCTGCAGCCCCCGATTGTTGAAGGTCTGGCCGTAGTCAGTGAACGCGCGGAAGATGAGATCCCAGTCCGAACCTGAGCCCGCCGGTCCCGGCCGCACGCGGAAGCTCTGCCAAAACCTGTCACCACGATCGAGATTCGCAGTCGCAACCGGGGCAGTCTCCGGGGGCGCGCCTGGCTTTTGGGCGGGCTTCGGTCCGGCGTCCGGTTTGCCCGTTTTCGCAGGCGCTGCGGTCTCTGGAGTCTTGGCAGCGTTTCCCGCCCGCTTTGCCTCTTGTTGCTTGCCTGACGGGTCCGTCGGTTTGAGAAGTCGCGGCAGGTGGAGCCTGTATTCGAAGCTGCCCACGAAGCCGGAATCGCCGACCGAGAGCGACTCCGGATAGCCGCGGACCGTGTTGAATCCGCCGGCGATGAGTTCCAGTTGCGGAATCAGGCGGCGATTCCCCATCGCATACTGGCCACGCGCCGAAACGGCAATTTCGTTGGCCAGCATTCCACGCCACCACTGGGCATCATTTTTCCCGGTGTCGCCCCACTTTTTTCCGAAAATGAACGGCTCCAAGTAAGCGGATGCCGCAATGTCCCCGTTCAGGATCCAGAACCCTCCATCGCTTTCAAATCGTCCAAGGCCGTTCAGGGTATCCTGATCGGGACTGTCGAAACTTCCCTTCACCTGCCAGTTCGTTGCAAATGTAAAGCGATCCGTGACACGCTCCGTCCCGACGCCGATATAGGGGAGGATGAAATTTGCAGTAGACTGCAGGCCATTGGCCTCATTGTCCACCGAGACCCGGAGAAACTCCGCGCCCATCGTCAGGTCGAGCGGAAAACCCCGCCAGTAAAGCGGCGTCCAGGTGATGGCGGTTCCCGCGGTGAGAGTGTCGCCGTTGAAATTCGCGCCAGCAAAGCCGACGTCTTCCGCCGAGTACTGCCCGTAGAGTCCGTAAACTCTCATTTTCAATACGTCCGGCTTCTCCAGGGCAAACTGGTAAGAGAGAACTCCGGAGTTCAGCCGCTCCAGGTCCGTCGTGACATACTCGAGGCGAAGGATGTCGTCCATGTTCGCAAGCTGGCGGTATTCGATGCCCAACCGACTCCGCCATTCGCCCGTAGACCGGGTGCCGTTGTTGGTTTCCTGCGCATAAATCACATACTGCTTCTGCTCCCGGATGAGATAATCGAGCATGACCTTGCCGGTCTCGCCTGTCGCATTGATCGCAGCATCCACCCGCCGGCCCGGGAAACGGTTCAAACGGCTGAGATAGTCCTGCAAGCGCTGCTTTTCCAGCAGAGCCCCCGCCTTTTTCTTTCCGGAGACAAAAAGCGGCGACTTTTCCTTGATCCACAGGTGCTTCGGGTCCTTCACCGTTATGCCGTCGATGGCATCCTCGTCGTTCAGTTTGGGCAGATCGAGCGTCCTGAACGGCAGTCGCCGGGAGATCGTGCGGATTTTTGCGACCTCGCTGACAAATACCTGAATCTCGATATCGAGCGTGTCTTTCCGAAGGTCCGTCCCGGCGCCCGGATTGACCGCGGCCATGAGATATACGCCGATGAGTCCGCGGTCAGTGAGCCGATCGACGATGCTGTTGTACACATCCGCCAATCCCATCGCAGAAATCCATCGGGGCTCGCCGAAGTCGGATACCTTCAAAGTGATGGGTTTGTCCTCAGGAAAAAAGGGTTTTGGAATGGCCTTCGGGATCTTCTTGTCGGGCTTCGACTCCGCTTTTTTCCCGGACTTGGTTTCCAATTTGGGAGCAGGCTTCGCATCTGCGGCGGCCGATGGATTCCCGCCCGCCATCGCGGCCAGGCCGGGAGCCTGATAGGTGGGCGGATGCAGGGCCTCGTCCAAGTCCCCCTTTTCCGCGGGCTCAACCTGGTCCCCGGGGGCCGAAGCCGGGGCCGCGGCTGCCGGTTTCTTCCCCGCATGGTAAAGCGTGCCGCGAATATCCAGCAGTTTCACGGTCGAAGCGGCAAGTTGCTCCTCGGTCGGCAATTTCGGGTAGCGCTCCCGGACATCGGTTCCGTATTTGATGACGAATTTGCCAACGCGGTAAACACGCTGGAGGGGCGGTCTGGCCGAGACCCCGGTCCCAGGCATCGGGAGCGGGATCAAGCCGGGGACCATCCCGCCGAGGTCAGGGATATACAGAGGCTCGGGCAGCGGGGGGAAGAGCTGCGCTGGCGGCGCAGGTGCGCCGGGAGCATTGGGATCCGTGACCTCGGTCACCTTCGGCGGCGTGGCGCGAAGTTCGGGAGCGGTCACCGCTGGTTTGGCCGCAGTCGCAGGTGGACTACCAGCCGCAGCCGCGGGCGCCTTCGCCGGGGACGGAGCAGCCGGGGCGGCGGGTTTGGGTGCCTGAGCAATCCCGGCAAGGGGAAACGCAAGAACAATGGCCAAAATCTTGAGCCGTGGCAGAGTGAGAAGCACTTTGAAGTCGGACATTTTCAATTTTTTCTTTCAGCTTCGGAGTTGCGTCTCGACCGGCGGCGTAGAGTCCGATGGGCAACTGTTTGCCTTTGCACCAAACGACACAAGCCAAGTAAAGGTTAATCTCGCTTCATCTTGCTAACCGTTCCTCTGAAACCCTTGAACTGCCGCTTCGAGATCGATCGCGTTCATCGGAGTGTTTTTAGCTTGAGCGCCGCCCATTATGAATTCACCATTCCAACAAAATTCGACTCATCCAATCCACGAAATGAAAACCTCTCTGTCCGTTCTCGCTGCCATCGCACTGCTCTCCGGCTGTGCCTCGGTCAAGACTCTACAAATTGGCGCCCAAGGAGGGATGGCGGCTGCATCCATCCAAGTGGACGTGGTGCCCGATTCCCCAGCAATCCAAGCCGTCCCCGTGAGCCAATACTTCCTCCCTGGCAACGCGGTCCGTGCCGCGGCGAACCCGAAAACGGTTCGCTTCGGAGCAGGCCAGCCTGCCACCCAGGAAGTCTCCGCTTCCGGTCTCGGCAATCGGGCCGTCGTCATCGCTCAACTCCCCGGCGGCCATTCGGACATGTCCGGAGATGCCGATTCACGCCGCAAGACGATCCCGCTTTCTGGCAAACTTCCGAATGGCACCAAGGTCACGCCCGTGATGCGCGTTGATGTTTCCCAAGGCGGGATCACGGTGAAGCCAGTCCAGTAGCACGGGCAGCGAGTCCGGCGGTTTTGCCCGCACTGATCCGGCTTCCAATTCCCGCGACGATGGAGGATTTCCCATCCAAGCATGGCCACCTGCGGCAACTATGAACTGGATCGGGCAATCGGATGGGGCCGCCGCGCAACTTTTTTTTCCGCTCGCGCTGGCGATGGTGGAGGCGGTGATTTCCTCCTTGTAATCCGCCGTGCACGCAGCGGCGAACGTGGATTCTCCCAAGCCTTCCTGCGTTCCGCGGCAGACCAGCAGGCGGCCGTGGGCGCAGGGTGTAGGCGGCTCGCGCCGATCCTATCTTTCGAAGTCGATCATTGCGGATTTGCCTACTACGCAACGACCCGCTTCGAGGCGAGCCTCGCTGAGTTCCTCGATGCGGATTGCCGGGTGGACGGCGCGCTCCTGCGCGAAATCGTCGCCGGCGTCCTCGGCGCGCTCTCGGAACTGCACGAGAAATCGCGGCGGGCACACGGCAACATCACACCCGGCAACATCCTGCTCGATTCGCAAGGCCGCATCTTTCTCACAGACCTCGCACCTGCGGGAAAGGATGCCACCGTTGCCGACGATTTGGTCGCACTCGGGACATTGATCTACCAACTCGTGCGGCGCACCGCGCGTGTCGGCGTCCTCACGCCGCCGCTGGAGTATTCACCGGAATGGACCGACGCCCTCGGCGACGACGCGGAGGCGTGGAGGGAATTCACGAACCGGCTCCTCGACAAGTCGCGGCACAAGGGGCAAGAAGCAATCAAGACCGCAAGCTCGGACCTCAAGTCGCTCAAGAGTCTCGAAGCCAAGGCCTCCACCTCGGTCGCATCCGCCACGCAAACCGCGACCGAGGGCGCTGCGCGCAAACCACCACCAAAGCGCAGGCTCCTGCCAAAGCTCGCCGCGCTATTTCTCGTCGCCTCAGGCGTGGGTTGCGGACTTTGGTACACGAAGCATCAAAAGGATCTGCAGGTAAAGGCAGAGAAGAAGCGGATCGATGAAGAAAGGCGGCTCAAGTTTGAAGAAGCGCTGGGCGCAAAGCTCAAACCCTTCCGCGACGCGATCCAAGGGACGCTTCCTCCGCTATTGGCGGACGACAAGGACCTCCAATACATCTTCAAGCGGATCAAACCCGATCTGGAAGTCCGTGAATCCAACAGCCAGATCAGCCCGGAGGAAATCCAGTCCCAGGTCCAGTTGAAACTGGATGAATGGCCGGTGCGGGAGAAACTGAAGAACCAGGCTGCAGCGTGGCGCGCAACCCCGCGGGAGTGGAAGCGCTTCGCCGACACAATCGAATCTGCATCCCAAATTACCGTCGCCGCGGGGGGCAATAATGACCAGCCGCTGATCCAGCAACTTCTCAATGCCCGGCAGCGATTGAATCAAGCCGATGCGATCGAAGCCCGGTGGGGTGAAGTCGATTCCGCTCTCGCTTCGTTGAAGCAAATGAAGATATCGCTTCTGCCGGTGGAGGATTTCAGACCGTGGGCCGCGGGCGAACTCGGAAATGTCGTGCGCATGGAGGATGTACCGGACCGGGCCTCATCCGTCCTTGAGAAGCTCAAAGATGTCCGCGGATTCTGCGAGAAGGACTGGCCCCGGGTACTCCAGGACAGATTCAAGGCGGAAGCTGCGGACGTTCTCAAGCCACCGAGCCCCGAACGAATGGGCGAGTGGCCGCGCGAATGGGTGCGCCAGGCGCAGCGATTCCTCCGCCCGCCGGATGAGAAGCTTGTCGCTTGGGAGAAACAGTTCGCCCGAGCCGAGGCGAAGATTCCGAAACGCCCGGCGGGCGAGCGTCCGACGTGGTCGCAGAAGCTCCAGGACGCACGCGCCGCCAGGGATGCGGCATTGGATACCGACGTCGCCCGAATCGACAGGCTGGTCGCGGAATTCAACGGACTGCGCGATCCACTCGAGGAAGCGCACGAACAATACGTCGCGTTCCTCGGCCCTTGGAAAGCAAAGGCCGCAAGTGCGGGCACGAAAAAAGAGGCGGATGCAGCATTGCAGGAATT
>JBEBGK010000212.1:0-6237 GCA_040081515.1 Chthoniobacteraceae bacterium | reverse complement strand
GCCCCGCCCTTCTCCCTTTCGCTCCCGGGCTCTGGGAAGGTTCCGGTGCCGGCGATTGCCGTCACCGCACCCAAAAGCAGGACACCGGACGCGCGGTGGCAGAAACCGGAAGCGGTTTGATTCGAATTCCGAAGTGGACTCATCCGTCGATTGAAAACACCGATCCCTCCGCGCTTCAACGTAGGAGATTCAGCCGAGGTCCGTTCTGCCGACGCGGCGGTTCGATCCGGCCCCGGTGGTCCGCCAGCTGGAAAAGCATCACGGAACCGCGATTGCCTGCCGTTCGCATGGTGCTATCCTCCGCCGATGATGCGCACCTCCAATCCCACACTCACTGCCAACACCTTCACCAAGCCTGCGACTGTCGGCGAGCAACGCATGACGATCCAGGGCACGGTGAACAAGACCGCAATCCTGCTTACGCTGGCGATGGCGACGGCGATCTACGCGTGGAATTCCTTCCAGGCCAACCCGGCCAGCGCGTGGCCCCTGCTCATCGGCGGTGCGATCAGCGGGTTCATCGTGGCACTCGTGACCGCTTTCAAAAAGGAGTGGGCACCGGTGACGGCGCCCATCTACGCCCTGTGCGAGGGACTCTTCATCGGGGCGATCTCGGCGGTTTATGAGGCGCGGCTCCAAGGCATCGTTTTGCAGGCGGGGATGCTCACCTTCGGCACGCTGTTCGGGCTCCTGGCGGCGTATCGCAGCGGATGGATTCGGGCGACGGAGAACTTCAAGCTCGGCGTCGTCGCGGCCACCGGAGGCATCTGCCTCATGTATCTCGTCAGCTGGGTGCTCAGCCTCTTCGGTGTGAACATGTCATTCCTCCACGGCAGCGGCCTTCTCAGCATCGGCATCAGCGCATTCGTCGTGGTGATCGCCGCGCTCAATCTCGTGCTCGATTTCGACTTCATCGAGCAGGGCGCGCAACTCGGTGCGCCCAAGTATCTCGAATGGTACGGCGCCTTCGGCCTGTTGGTCACGCTCGTCTGGCTGTATATCGAGATTCTCCGCCTGCTCTTGAAGCTTGCGGGGCGCCGCGACTAGCCGCCCTGCGCTTCATCCCCGTCGTCGGCGAAGTGATCCGGCCGCAGGGGTTCGCTGATGCGATACTCCTCGCCGAGCCATTTCCCGAGGTCCACCAGCTTGCATCGCACCGAGCAAAACGCACCGATCGGCGGAGTGTTGAAATCCGACGCTCTGCCGCATATCGGGCAATTCAGGCTGGGCTCCTTTTCGGGCATGTCGCAGGCCTGAAGAATATTCCGGGCCGGGGTTCCGTTCCACCGAAAGTCCAGCGCAGCGATGCGCTCCCCGGTCCTTCCGTCACTTCCTCCGGCTGAAGCGGAGGAATGACTGAAGGTGCTCCGGATGCGCCTGCCAGTAGCTCACCAGCTTGGCGAGCGCGGCCAGCGTCTGCGGGCGGAGGTGGTGCTCGATGTCCTCCACCTCCTGCTCGATCGTCTCGGGTGCGAGGCGCATTAGGCTGAAAAGTTCCGTGAGTGTCGCATGGCGCGCCTTAATGCGCGCCGCCACGGAACGTCCTTCCGTCGTCAGGTTGAAGCCGCGGTACTTTTCGTAGTTCACGAAACCCCGCGCTGCGAGCCGCCGCACCATGTTCGACACGGTGGATGGCTTCACGTCGAGGGCCTCGGCGACGTCGGTCACGCGCGCATAGCCCTTCCGTTCCACCAGTTCGGCGATGCGCTCCAGATGATCCTCCGTGGACTCGGACTGTGCGGACTTCGGCATCTTTTTCGGAGGGCGGCGCGATGGCATGCACCACCCGATAGAGCAGCACTGCCGGGAAATCCATGTTTTTTATCTGAATCAATGCTTTGCAGCCAAGACTGTGTTTTAGGGTCAAAACATTCCCCTTGCGTCGCGACATGGACCCTGTTTCACTCCCGCGCATGCCCTGCCCTGCCAAAAAATGCCTGCGCCTGCTGATGCCGGCCGTTTTTCTGTTCCGCGCCGGATTGGTCCACGGCGACGAGGCCCGCGGCACGCCGGACCGGCGCGCCTACAATCTCTTCAACCCCACGCCACGCGAACACATGCGCCCGATGGCGACCGACCGGCCGGACAAGACGGAGAGCCCCTACACCCTCGATGCCGGGCATTTCATGTTCGAAATGGACATCGCGACCTACACCTACGACCGCAACCGATCCGCAGGCGCCGACGTCCGGACTCAGGGCTGGGCGATCGCACCCGTGAATCTCAAGCTCGGCCTCACGAACGGCATCGACTTGCAGGTGATCGTCGAGCCCTACAACCGGGTCCGGGCGGACGACCGCGCGGCGGGCACAAGTGAGAGACAATCCGGCTTCGGCGATATCACGACGCGGCTGAAGGTGAACCTCTGGGGAAATGACGGCGGGAAAACTGCCTTCGCGATTATGCCATTCCTCAAGTTCCCGACGAACCAGGACGGCCTCGGCAACAAGGCGGTCGAGGGCGGCGTGATCTTTCCGTTCGCCCTCGAGCTTCCGCACGGCTGGGGACTCGGCTCGCAGATGGAGGTGGATTTCCTCCGGAACGCGGCGGGCAGCGGGCACCACGCGTCATTCCTGAGCACCGTCTCGCTCGGCCACGACATCGTCGGGAATCTGGCGGGCTACGTGGAATTCTTCAGCGAAGTGAGCACACAGCGCGGCACGCCTTGGGTCGGAACTTTCGACGTCGGTTTCACCTACGCCGTGACGAAGGACATCCAGCTCGACGCTGGTATCAACATCGGCGTCACCAAGTCCGCCCCCGATCTCAACCCCTTCCTCGGCCTCTCCTGGCGCTTCTAGCGGAAACTCCCTCCCATGGCTTCACCACTCCTCCTCACCACCCGGCGCCGGATCGCGGCGGCGGTCCTATGTCTCATCGGCTCCGTGGCGATGATCCACGCCGCACCAAAGTCTTATCCTTACGCGGTGCTCACCACCGTCGGGATGGTGAACGACATCGTGCAGAACGTCGCCGGGGACAAGGCGAAGGCCACGGCCATCATGGGCGCAGGCGTGGACCCGCATCTCTACAAGCCGACGCGCGACGATGTGGCCGCGATGATCCGGGCAGATGTCGTCTTTTACTCCGGCCTCATGCTGGAGGGAAAAATGGCGGACACGCTCATCAAGGTCGCGCGCAGCAAACCCGTGTATGCCGTGACGGAACTCATCGACGAGAAGTTCCTGCTCGAGCCGGAGGATTTCGGCGGCCACGCCGATCCGCACGTGTGGATGGATCCCAGTGCGTGGGCCAAGTGCGTCGAGGCGGTGGGAAAGCGGCTCTCCGAGTTCGATCCCGCCAATGCCGCGACGTACGCGGCAAACGCGAAAGCCTTTGCGGCAAAGTGCGAGGAACTGCATGCCTACGGGAAGAAAGTGCTCGCGACCGTCCCGGAGCAGAGCCGCGTGCTCATCTCCTCGCACGACGCGTTCAACTACTTCGGGCGCGCATTCAACCTGAAGGTGATGGGCGTGCAGGGAATCAGCACGGAATCCGAGGCGGGCTTGCAGCGGATCAATACGCTCGTGGATTTCATCGTGACGAACGACGTGAAAGCGGTGTTCGTGGAGAGCAGTGTGTCGCCGAAGAACATCGAGGCGCTCATCGGCGGCGCGAAGTCCCGGGGGAAGGAACTGAAGATCGGCGGCGAACTTTTCTCCGACGCCATGGGCGCGGCGGGCACCTACGAAGGCACCTATCTCGGCATGCTCGATCACAACATCACACTCGTCGCGCGAGCCCTGGGCGGCGACGCGCCGAAGGCCGGCAAGGAGGGAAAACTCCGCGATGGCCACTGACACCACATCCTCGCGGGAGGCGGCGAAGGAGAGCATCGGTGCCGAGCATTCGCCGCTCTCGCCGCTCTCGATCCACGACCTGACCGTGGCCTACCATCGCAAGCCCGTGCTGTGGGATGTGGACCTCGACGTTCCGCGCGGGCAACTCGTCGGGATCGTCGGTCCCAACGGCGCAGGCAAGAGCACGCTGATCAAAGCGGTCTTGGAACTCATTCCAAAGGCCTCGGGCCGCGTGCTGATTTTCGGCCAGCCGTATTCGAAGGTGCGAGCGCGAGTCGCCTACGTGCCGCAGCGTGAGAGCGTGGATTGGGATTTCCCAGTCAGCGCGCTCGATGTCGTGACCATGGGCCGCTACGGCCGGATCGGCTGGTTCAAGCCAGTCACCCGCCGCCACACGGCAGCGGCGCTCGAGGCTCTCGATCGCGTCGGCATCGCCAGTCTCGCCCATCGCCAGATCAGCCAGCTCTCAGGCGGGCAGCAGCAACGCACCTTCCTCGCACGCGCGCTCGTGCAGGATGCGGACCTTTATCTCATGGACGAGCCCTTCGCCGCCGTGGATGCGGCGACCGAGCGCGCCATCGTCACGCTGCTGCAAGAGCTGCGTTCCGCGGGCAAGACTTGCCTCGTCGTCCATCACGACTTGCAGACGGTGGGGGAATATTTCGACCACGTCATCCTGCTGAACATGCGTGTCGTCGCACACGGGCCGACCGCCGCGGTGTTCAACAACGAGAACTTGCAGCGCACCTACGGCGGAAAGCTCACACTGCTGAGCGAAGCCGCGGAGGCCGTCGCCCGGCTCTCCCGCGGAAAATGAGCGGACGCCGTCTGTTGTTGCTCGCATTGCTCTTCCTCACCGTCGCACCTGCGTGCGCCGCGGCGGAGCGCGGCAGCATCACCGACCGCACGCTCCGCTGGCCCGATGCGGATGAATGGATGCGCGTAATTTCCCTGCGCGACTACAACACGCGCGTCGTCGTCACCGGCACCACCGTGCTCGGGATGGCCGCTGGCGTGCTGGGCTGTTTCGCACTGCTGCGCAAACGCGCGCTGATGGGCGACGCGCTGAGCCACGCCACGCTGCCGGGCATCGGCCTCGCGTTCATGGCTTCCGTCGCCGCGGGCGGCACGGGCAAATCGCTCGCCGCGCTGCTCGTCGGCGCGACCATCAGCGGACTGCTCGGGCTGGCTTGCATTCTCCTCATTCGCAATTTTTCCCGGCTCAAGGAGGACACCGCGCTCGGCATCGTGCTCAGCGTATTCTTCGGTGCGGGCGTCGCCGTGCTCGGCGTGGCGCAACGCATGGGCGGCGGCCATTCCGCCGGGCTCGAGTCGTTCATCTACGGCAAGACCGCCTCGATGACCGCGGCGGATGCGATGCTCATCGCAGGGGTGGCCGTCGTCGTGCTCGCCGCCTGCGTGCTGCTGTTCAAGGAATTCCGGCTCCTGTGCTTCGATTCCGCGTACGCGGCGGCGCAGGGCTGGCCCGCGCTATTTCTGGATGTCGTGATGATGGCGCTCATCGTGGCCGTGACCGTCATCGGCTTGCAGGCCGTGGGACTCATCCTCGTCATCGCGCTGCTGATCGTGCCCGCTGCGGCAGCACGATTCTGGACCGAGCGGCTGGCCGCGATGACGATCATCGCCGGCCTGTTCGGCGCGCTCAGCGGGCTCCTCGGCTCGGCGGCGAGCGCGCTGGTGCCGAATCTCCCCTCCGGCGCGATGATCGTCCTGGCGGGAAGCGCGCTGTTCCTTTTCAGCATGGCATTCGGTGCCGCGCGCGGAGTGCTCGTCCGCTGGCTGAACCGCATCGCGTTTGAAAACAAAGTGCGCCGCCAGCATCTGCTGCGCGCCGCGTACGAACTCGTCGAAGGCGACGGCTCAAAAACCGTTGCGGCAAGCGGGCGTGCCACCGTGGCGATCCCCGTGGCCGCGCTGCTCGCGAAGCGCTCGTGGTCACCCGGGCGCCTTCGCACCGAAATCGCGCGCGCCGAGCGCGCCGGGCTGATCACCTCCTGGCCCGGCGGCGACAACATCAAATTCACGCCCGACGGCTTCGACGAAGCCGCGCAGCTCGTGCGCCAGCACCGCATGTGGGAACTTTACCTCATCACCCACGCCGACATCGCACCCAGCCACGTGGACCGCGATGCCGACGCCATCGAGCACGTGCTCGGTCCGGAAATGATCCGCGAACTCGAATCACTGCTCGACTCCGGACGGGCGCAGCCGGTCCCGACCAGCCCGCACTTCATCGCCGCGCCGCTGGCCAATCCAGGAAAAGGGAACTGAGGCCATGCTCCAGCGCATCACCGAAAGCCTCAGCCATCTCTCGTGGTCGCTCGACGGATGGATCATCGCCGCCGCCATCCTGTGCGCGCTCGCGAGCGCGTTGCTCGGCCCGTTCCTCGTGCTGCGCCGCATGAGCATGATGGGT
>JBEBGK010001167.1:0-1530 GCA_040081515.1 Chthoniobacteraceae bacterium | reverse complement strand
AGCTACGTTTACGTCTATTCGCTGGCGGTGAGCGGGAGCAATCTCTATGCAGGTGGATCTTTCACCACGGCGGGCGGGGTCTCGGCTGCCAACATTGCGAAATGGAACGGCAGTGCGTGGTCGGCACTCGGCACGGGGATGAACAGCTACATTCTGGCGCTGACCTTGAGCGGCAGCGATCTCTATGCTGGCGGGGCCTTCAACACGGCGGGCGGAACAGCGGCCAGCGGCGTTGCCAAATGGAACGGTAGCGCATGGTCGGCGCTCGGATTGGGGGCTAACAGCACCGTTTATGCACTGGCCGTGAGTGGCGGCGATCTCTTCGCCGGTGGCCTCTTCACCACGGCGGGCGGGGTGCCGGCCAATCGCGTCGCAAAATGGAATGGCAGCACTTGGTCGGCACTCGGCTCTGGCATGGACAACAGCGTCAGTGCGCTGGCTGCTGACGCTAGTGGTCGCGTTTTTGTTGGTGGGAGCTTCGCTCTCGCCGGCACAACCGTTTCACCCTTCATCGCCCAGGCAAATCTGCTCGGTGGTGTCGAGATTGCTGCGGAACAACCGGCTGGGACGAACTTGACGGACGGCACCAGCACGGTGGCATTTGGGGCGACGCTACCCGGCGGCGCCGTGGTGAAAACCTTCACCGTGCGCTCCACAGGCAATCTCACGCTGACCCTTTCAGGCATCACGAAGGACGGTGCGAATGCCGCAGACTTCACGGTGGGTGCGTTGAGTTCATCAACGCTGGCTGCGGGTGGCAGCGCGACGTTTGATGTGACTTTCAATCCGAGCGCGCCTGGTGCCAGGAGCGCGGCCATTCACATCGGCAACAATGACGCCGATGAAAATCCCTTCGACCTCAGCCTCAGCGGCACGGGCACCGCCGCGGAGATCGGCGTCGAGCAGCCGGTCGGCGCAGATCTGACCGATGGCAGCGCCACGGTCGTGTATGGAGGCACGCTGCCCGGCACGCCGGTGGTGAAGACATTCACGATCAAAAACACCGGCGACGGTTTGATGTCGCTCTCCGGTGTGAGCTTGGACGGCACGAACGCTGGCGACTTTAGCATCGGCGCACTGAGCAGCAGCACAGTAGCGGTGGGAGGCAGTGCGACCTTTTCGGTGACGTTCAATCCCGCCACGCCTGGTGCCAGGACAGCGGCCATTCACATCGGCAACACAGATGCGAATGAAAATCCCTTCGACATCAATCTCACCGGCACGGGCACCGCACCGGAGATCGCCATCGAGCAGCCCGTGAGTTTCGATCTCACGGACGGCAGCACGACGGTGGCCTACGGCGGCATCACCTATGGCACGTCACTGGCAAAAACGTTTACCATCAAGAACGCCGGCGATGGCACGCTGCTCCTCTACGGCGTGACCAAGGACGGCACGAATGCTGCTGAGTTCAGCATTGGCGCGCTGAGCAGCAGCACAGTGGCACCGGGCGGCAGCGCTACATTTACGGTGACTTTCAATCCCGCTACAGCAGGCGCGAAGACGGCGGGCATCCATGTCAGCAACAGT
>JBEBGK010001166.1:0-1530 GCA_040081515.1 Chthoniobacteraceae bacterium | reverse complement strand
TGGGGCGGGGCGAACGCCTTGCCTCCGGCCCGGACGACTCTCCCTCCGCCTCGCTGCGCTCGTCCGCGCGAGGTTGCAAACCTCGCCTACTTTGCCGCCTCCGCCAGCAGCGCGCCGAATTCCCGCAAGCTCCACGCACTCTTGCTCAGGCCGAACGCCTGATCCGGCTTCCGGCTCGTATCCACGTCCGCGAAGATGAAGTCCTCCACGTGCCGCCGGCTGCGCGCGATGATTTCGCCATCGGGATCCATGATGTAGCTGTCACCGTAGCCGATGCCCGCATTCCGCGTGATACCGCTCTTCTTCGGATCGAGCACCACGTTGTTCCCGCGGACAAAATACACGTTGTTCTCGATCGCTCGCGCGGTGTGGTCCGCGCGCACTTTCATGAAGTGGCTGATGAGGCCGCGGTCGCCGATGTAGTTGAAATGCGGCGCGAAGATGATGCGCGCGCCTTTCATCGCAAGGATGCGCGCCGGTTCGATGTAGCCGCCGTCCGCGCAGATGAGGACGCCGAACTTCACACCCTCGATCTCCCAGACGGGAAACTCGCGGCCCTGCTTGTGAAACTTCTGGTAAGCCGCGCACTTGCTATACAGCCCGAGCCGCTGCCCGTGATGCGCGACGACCGCGGTGTTGTAGAGATCGTCACCGCGTAACTCATTGAACCCCGCGATGGCCACCGCTGCATGGCGCGCGGTGACTTCGAGGATACGCTGCATCTGCGGCGAATCCGCCGCGAACGCCCCGGCCCGCGCCACGTCCCCCGTGTCGGGATAGCCGGTGAAGAAGCACTCGGGAAAGGAGACGACTTTCGCTCCCTCCGCATCCGCGCGCTTCAGCCCCTCCGCGAAGCGCGCGAGGTTGTGCTCGAAGTCCCCGACCCAAGGCTCGAACTGACAGTGTGCGATGCGCATGATGGATGAAACGTTTGCTGCGGGAAAAGCAGATCAGTGGGCTTTGTCTGCGAATTTAGATTTCAAGCGGGCGATGACTTCCTGTTCTTCCGCCTTGAACGTTTCGAACAAATAGCCCCGCTCATCGCCTTCGAGTTTTTTTAAGGCCCATACTGCATAGTACCTCACGCCGTCGTTCGCGTCATCGAGCGCGGCAAGACAGATCGGAATCGAGCGTCGATCACAAAGCGAGCCCAGCCATTGCAGGGCGTCTGTCCTTTGTTGCGTGGATTTCTGACTCTCGCCGTAGGCTTCCACAAGCCAGTCAAACTGCGTCTTGTCCTTGTTGCGGTCCCACCACTTGCGCCAGAAAATCACTCCTCCGAGGTCACGATTTGATTCGTTCTCCTCCGCTGCGCGGAATTGCCAGGCAGACCGTCCCGTGATGCTCGCAAGGACGCAGCCAAGCTGGTAGTTGTCATACTTGGCGGGCGGCTGATTCTTCAGCCCTTCGATGATGAATCGCGCGAGTTTGGGATCACGCCTCACACACTTTTGAATCCTTTGCGACGCGTGATACCCGGAAAACTGCCGTGCCACAGCCTCGACTGCTTCCGGCATGATTTCATCAAAC
>JBEBGK010001165.1:0-1533 GCA_040081515.1 Chthoniobacteraceae bacterium | reverse complement strand
GGCACGAAGGACTACGAGCCGGAAAAGGCGCACCCATGGACGCGCGACTGCATCTTCTGGCTGAAGCAGCGCGGCTTCGTGAAGTAGGCGAGGTTTGAAACCTCGCGCGGGCGAGCGACGCGAGGTGGTGGGGAAGACGGTCATTCATCCCGGGCCTTGTTTCCTCCGCCCCATCCCGCCGCCTTCGCCCTCCCTTCCGCGCGAGGTTGCAAACCTCGCCTACTCTGCCGCCCGCACCCGGCGCTGGTGAATTTCGGATCCAGCTACACCAGCAACCCAGCCCGAGCGAGCGCGTCTGCATCCACCGGCGCTGATGGATCGACCAACGCGCGCCTACCGTCGGGGGTGAGTGCCACGGGCTCGTGCCAGCGGTTGGTGAGCGGCAGATCGTGCGCGGCCTGGTGGCGCATGAGTCCGCTCGGCCCCGGTTTTGTTCCGGTCTTCAGCCAGTCGCCGGTGCCGCACAGCATCACGTCCAACGCGTCGAGTGCGAAGAGCCGGTGCAGGAAATCGTGCAGCATCGAGAAATCCTGCACGGTGGGAAGCCCCGCCTCGGAGAGCGCCTGGTTCACCATCGCGCTGACGGCCGGGAACGGCAGGCGCGCCGGGAACGATGACGCGAGGACGGTGAGCACCGCCTTTTCGACTGGCTCGCGCGCCTCGAGCACCAGCCCGTGGATGCCCGTGAACCGCATCGCGCGGCCCGGATACAGGTCGATGGTGTTCACATCCACGGTCATCCGGAGCCCGAGTGCGCACTCGGCGATCACCGCCGATCGAATCGCGCGGCCGGCAGCGACCGGTGTGCGGCAGAGCAGGCTGTTCCGCAGCCAGCGCTGGAAGAGGACGTCCATGAATTGCTGGGTGCGCATGAAGTCGAGTTTCAGCGGCGCGAGCGCGGCTTGCATCGCCAAGGGCAGGTGCGCGGACTGCATCGTCGCGTAGTGTGCCTCGGCGAGGTAGTGCAGCCGGTGGCGCTCCGCGTGCGCGGTGAATTGCAGAAAAGTGCATGGCTCGTTCACCGCGGCGAGTTCGTCGTGGAAGAGAAGCTCCGGCTGCTTCGCGCGCATGTCCGCAATCGTGTCGCGGAGGTTTGCCGCGTAGGAGCCCGGCTGATCCTTCATGCACTCGCCGAGTGCGCCGAGTACCCGGCTCGTGTGCGAGATTTGCGCGTCCGGCGTGGATTGCGATGCGATCTCCCCGAGGAGAAACTGCCGCACGCCTCCGGGCAGCCCCCATCCCGGCAGGGTGTTGTAGCTGATATACGCCACGCCGTGCGGCGAGAGCGATTCGGTGCACAGCGCAAGGAGGCGGTCGCGCACATCCGACGCCACCCACGAATAGACACCATGCGCGACGATGTAGTCGAACGCGCCGGTCCCCGGTTTCCACGAACTCAGATCCGCGCACTCGAAGCGGGCATTCGCCAACCCGGTGGCTTTCCGCGTTTCCTCGGCGGTCGCGATCTGGCGGCCGGACAAATCCACGCCGATGAATTCCGACTGGGGGAAGCGCTCCGCGAGCGGCGGCGGC
>JBEBGK010000211.1:0-6259 GCA_040081515.1 Chthoniobacteraceae bacterium | reverse complement strand
TTCGTGGTCCGTGCGGACGGGCTGATCGCCACGAACCGCCACGTGATCGGCGACGCGCGCCGGATCCGGGTGGAGACGAGCGATGGCAAGGTGGAGGATGTGACGGAGGTGGTGGCGAGCGATGTGCATCTCGATCTCGCGATCCTGCGCATCGGGAGGAAGGATCTGAAGCCGCTGCCGCTCGGTGATTCCGACAAGCTGCGCCAGGGCGACCGCATCGTCGCGATGGGAAATCCCGAGGGGCTCGCATACAGCGTGGTCGAGGGCGTCATCTCCGAGCCGCGCCGCGACATCGAGGGGCTCCCGATGATCCAGGTGGCGCTGCCGATCGAACGCGGCAACAGCGGCGGCCCGCTGCTCGACCGGCAGGGCCGCGTGCTCGGCCTGCTCACGATGAAATCCGCCCGCACGGACAACCTCGGCTTTGCCATGCCCGTGAATGCATTGAAGAAGCTCATCGAGAAACCGAATCCGGTGCCGATGAGCCGCTGGCTCACCATCGGCGTGCTGAATCCCCGCGTGTGGAAGCCGCTCATGGGCGCGCAGTGGTCGCAGCGCGCGGGCATCGTGAACGTCGAGCAGCCCGGCGATGGTTTCGGCGGGCGTTCGCTGTGTCTCTGGATGGCGGAGGAACCGGGTTCGCAGTTTGAGGCCGAGGTCACCGTGCGACTCGATGACGAGGCGGGCGCGGCGGGGTTGGCATTCTGCTCGGATGGCGGCGACCGGCACTACGGCTTCTATCCGACCGGCGGGAAATTGCGCCTCACGCGTTTCGACGGTGCGGATGTCTTTTCGTGGAAGATTCTCGCCGACGCCGCGAGCGACGCGTACCGGCCCGGCGACTGGAACACGCTGCGGGTGCGCGTGGATGCGGAGCGCATCCGGTGCTTCGTGAATGGCCGGCAGGTGTTCGACCAGGAGGACGGCGAACTGCGCGGCGGCCACGCGGGCCTGTGCAAATTCCGCGGCACCAAGGCCGGCTACAAGGGCTTCCGCCTCGGGGAGGCTCTCGTGGAACAGCCCGTCGATTCCGAACGGACGAAAGGCGTGGGTAAATCGATGGACCGATTCCTGGCGGGGAAAAACAGCCGCGACCGCGCGATGGCGAGCCTGCTGAAGGACCCGGCGCTGAGCCGCCGGATGCTTGCGGAACGAAGGAAAACCCTCGAGCAGAGCGCGGCCTCATTGCGTGACCTTGAGAACGATCTGCATCGCGGCGCGGTGGCGCGTGAACTCGCGCAACAGCTCTCGCAGCCCGATGAAAAGGCCGATCTGCTCCGGTGCGCATTGCTCATTTCGTGCCATGACAATCCCAATCTGGACGTCGAGAGCTACCTGCGGGAATTCGCGCGGATGGTGGATGAGTTGAAGGACGACGCGGAGATCAAGAAGGGTACGCTTCCCGCCGTCCGCCGGCTCACGGCCTATCTCTTCGAGCAAAATGGCTTTCACGGCAGCCGGCACGATTTCGGGAACCGCTCCAACAGCTACATCAACGAAGTGCTCGACGATCGCGAAGGCCTGCCGATCACGCTGTCGATTATCTACCTCGAACTCGCGTCGCGCCTTGGCGTGAAAAACGTCGCGGGCATCCCGCTCCCGACGCGCTTCATGGTCGGCTACCGCGAGAAGCCCGAGGGCGAGTTCAGCCTCCTCGATGTCTTCGATGGCGGCAAATCGCTCACGATGGAGGAGGCCGGTGCGCTCGTGGCAGGTGATGCCCCGCTGTCCGAGGAGAGCACGCGGCCCGCGACAAAGAAGGACATCATCCTGCGCATGCTCCGGAACCTCATCGGCCGCGCCATTGCATCGGAGAACCCGCCGAGGGAGACCGCACCCTATCTCGACCTGCTGCTGGGCATTGATCCCGAGGCGTTCCGCGAGCGCTTCACCCGCGCGCGGATGAGACAGGTCGCCGGGAATCTCGCGGGAGCTGCCGAGGATGTGGGCTGGCTGCTGGATCATCTTCCGGAAGACCTGGAGGAGCCGCAGCGTCTCCTGCTGGAGGAGTGGCGGGAAAGCCTGCGCCAGTCGCGGTGATGCGCGTTCTGCGCGAGTGCCTACTTCGCCCGCGTCGGGAAAGTGCGTGTGTGATTCCGTGAAGGGACGGACATCGTGTACGAATCGCCCGGGGCGGACACGGAGCACTTGATGTAGTTCGCCTCGCATTTCTCGGCGAGGTCTCCGTGGTTCGCGATCAGTTCCTTCGTCGTGTTGTTCTCGCTGTCGGCGCGCACGTTTTCGTGGACCTGATACATCGCCGTCACCGAGGGCGTGGCTTTGAGTGATTCGAGCGCGGTCCTGCTCGCGCCTTTGCGCGGGCCGTTGTTCATCACGGAGACCGTGGGCGCGATCGTCTTGATGAGCAGCGGATTGTTGCTCACGTCGAGCCCGTGATGGTTCACCTGATAGATGTCCACGGTGCCGACGAGGTTGTTCGGGCACACGACGCTCTCCTCCATGTTCCAGGTGAGATCGCCGCCGTCGAAGAAGCGGAACGCGCCGAATTGCAGGAGCAGCACGGTGCTGTTTGCGTTGTCGGAGCCGTCCTTCGGCTTCGCCGGGACGGTGCCGCACAGCGGGTTGGCGGACGTTTGATCCGGCTTCGGAGCGATGAACTTCTGATTCGCGCCGAGGCAGCGCAACGAGAGCCGCGGGCCGCCCGCGGGCTGCCGGAGCGGAATGGCATCACCTGCGGCGATGGTCACGCGCCTGCCCACTTTTGCGTCGCGATACGGGGAGCTGATCACCGCCCAGAGCTTGGGATTTCCGCCTGCGTCAGGCGGCGCATCCGGCAGTCCTTTGTCGTAGAGCGCGCCGACGGGGATGAGTTCCGCCAGATCGGCGGCACCGCCGAAGTGATCGATGTGGAAGTGCGTGACGACGACGTGATCGATCTTCTTTAGACCGGCGATCTGCGTCGCCACCTTGTGGATACGCCCGGCGTCGCGTCCTCCCGGGTTGCCGGTGTCGATGAGCACGGATTCACCGGCGGGCGTGACGATGAGCGTCGAGCCGCCGCCCTCGGAATCGATCCAGTAGATGTCGAGTGTGCCGCCCTCGGCGCCGGCGCTGCGTGTGACCGGAAAGCAGGTGAGCAGAACGGAAATGGCGGCAAGTCGGTGGAGCGTGGATTTCATGGATGACGGGTGCTGGAGCGGGGGAGTGCGCCGGAATGCGATTCAGCGTGCGGGCTTCGTGATCGTAAAGCGATCGACCTCGGCGCCATCAATATTGATCTGACGAACGGTGAACGCAGTCATCGATGCCTCGACGAGCGAGAAGGAGTGTTTCTCCGCGTAATACTTCGCAGTGAACGGGACGTAGTTGCTGCCCTGTTCCTTCTTCAGGGCGGCCACGGTGTTCGCATAGTCCACGCTGTAGAGTTTCGCGCCGCCGCCGCCGCTCACGATGTGCACGACTCCCTCCGGCGTGGTGTCCTTCACGCCATCGAACGTCGAGTCGAGCTGGAACTCGCCCGTGATGCGGCCGCGCTTGTCGCGAGGTTCGGTCTGCTTGAAGCGGAGCGGCTTGGTTCGTTGGTAATTGTGAACGTGACCGCAGAACACGATGTCCACGCCGGTCCTTTCGAACAATGGCTGGAGGAGACGCATCTTCTGCTCGGTGTAGTGCTCGCGCGAAGTGTGAAATGCCGGCGCATGGAAGCACACGACCTTCCACGGCTGGCGCGTCGTGCCGAGATCCTTCCCGATCCACTCCAGGAGCGCGGGTTCCTCGGCGGTCACCTGCTTGTTGCTGTCGAGCGCGACGAAATGCACCGGGCCGCAGTCCCACGAATAATTGAGCATCGAGGGAAACTGCGCGCCCGCGAGTTTCTCGAACTCGGCGGTCTCGGCCGGTTTCTTCGACGCCACGGGAGTCCACGGGCCCCTGCCGGGACCGTTGCGGGGGACGTCGAAGAAATGGAACGCGGCCCAGGCGTCCGGGTAATCGCCGGGCAGGGCCGAGGTGAGGTCATGATTCCCGAGGACGGGATAAAGCGGAACCGAGGCGAGCAGTGGCGCGCCGGTCGTCGGCCCGGCCGTTTGCACGTCGTTGTACGTGGGCCAGAAGTGGTGCAGGTACTGGCTCGCGCGGCCCGAGGAATAAACGATGTCGCCGAGTGCAATCATGAAGTCGGGCTTCTGCTGCGCGATCTGCCACGCGATGGCGTTTTGCTCCGGCTTGCCGTTCGTCATGTCGCCCACCGCGACAAACCGCACCGGCTTCGTCGCGGAGGCGCGCGTCTTGAATTTTCCCTCGCGGATCACCTGCGCGCGGGAGGTGACTCGATATTCGATCGCACCGTCGAACGGCAGCCCCGGCAACTCGGCTGCGTATCGGAGGAAGTGCTGCTCCTTTTCCGGCAGCGCCGGGGAGGTGGACGCCTCCGCATCGCGTTTCGCTTCATCGAGTGTGGTGGGCGCGTTCGCGAGCGGGTTGGCCCCCGGCTTTGGCGCCGGTGCGGGCTTCACCTTCGGGACCCCAAAATCAAGCGGGGTGACGACTGGCCGCGCGGTGTTCCACGCACCGGCATCCGCGCGGAACTCGACGGTGAATTCTCGCGCCGTCCGGTCCGTGAGCCACGTGAGCACTTTCACATCCGTGCCGGAAAGGGTGCTGCCATTTCCCGGCTGCACGTAAGGCGCGACCAGAATCGTCTGCGCGGGGAGGTGCCCGGTGAGGAGAAGAAAGAGGAGGGCGGATGGGGCTCGTTTCATCGGCGCATGTGAATCGCGGACAGTCGATGCTTTGACGCGAAAAGGCGAGGTGAACGAGCGAACGGTCTGCTCGCGAATCACGGAGGGTCGCGACGTGATCCGCCCCCCGCCAAAAGAATTCGTGTCAGAAAACCGGACGTGCGAACCTTTAGCCGGTAACTGATGGACGCTGAACGCCCAGAACCCGCTGATTTGACCGAGGCCTACCTCCGGTTGCTCACGCAGCATGACCGGTGGCTGGCGGCGCTCGTTTACAGTCTCGTGCCGCATGCGGCGGATGCGGATGACATCCTGCAGGAGGTGAAGGTGACGATGTGGAAGCATTTCGCGAAGTTCGAGCAGGGGACGAATTTCCGGGCGTGGGCGCGGCGGATTGCGACGAATCAGATCCTGAATCATCGCCGCGCGGAAAAGCGGCGCGCGAGCCCGGCGCTGGAGGAGTCGTTCATCGAGGCGGTGGCGGCGGAGATCGATCGGCAGGGCGACGTGCTCGATGAACGCGCGGAGGCGCTGCGGCATTGTCTGCACAAGCTGCCGGATGCGCATCGGCGCATCATCGTGTGGCGCTACTATGAGGACTGCGGGATCGAGGAGATCGCGCAGAAAAGCCAGCGCTCTGATGAGGCGGTGTATCAACTCTTGAGCCGCATCCGCGGCGCACTGAACGACTGCGTGAGCCGCCGGCTCGCCGGGGAATCCGCGACATGATGAATGACCCACAAGCCATGAACGACCGCATCGAGCGTGCGATCGAGGGGCTGCTTTCCGAGGAGGAATGGCAGGCGTTGCAGACGGAAATCCTGGGCAATGCGGAGTTGCGCGCGGCTTACGTCGAGCGTGTGTGGCTGCATTCGAATCTCCGCGCCGGGCGCGATTCGCTCGTGGAACTGCTGGATGAGCCGGTGCAGATGCCGGTGCCGAAACGCTGGCCGGTGGCGATGTGGGCGGCCGCGGCTGCGGCGTGCGTCACGCTGGCGGCGAGCTTTTTCCTGCTGCCGCAACGGCGGGAAAAGACGGTCGCGACGCTGGTGCAGGCGGACCATTGCAAATGGGCGGCTTCGGATTTGCCGACGGCGGTGAACTCGAAGCTCGGGCCGGGCACGCTCGCACTCGTCGAGGGAATGGCGACGCTGAAATTTGCGAGCGGTGCGACGGTGACAATCGAGGCGCCGACGAAGCTGGAGATTCGCGACGCGATGAACTGCCGGCTGCTCGAAGGTTCGCTGGTCGCGGATGTGCCGGAGCCGGCGCACGGCTTCACGGTGATCACTCCGGATATGAAGGTCGTGGATCTCGGCACGCGCTTCGGGCTCACGGCGACGGCGGTGGGCAGTTCGCAGGTGCGCGTCTTCGAGGGCGAGGTGGAAGTGGGCGGCGTGGGAAGCGGCAAGCCGACGCGGCTGAAGGAGGGCAAGGGAATGAATTTCGACACGGGCACGACCGCGGCGGGACAGGAGCCGTCGCGCGGCGCGCAACCGGTGCAGGAGTCGGGCGGGTGGACGGCGATTCCGACGTCGTTCGGTCGTGGCAAGGACACG
>JBEBGK010001164.1:0-1538 GCA_040081515.1 Chthoniobacteraceae bacterium | reverse complement strand
GTTACATCAGCGAAGGCTGGTAAAGGACGCCGCGCCGCCCTGTGCCCGCAAGGCGGCGGTCGCACAACCATCTCACGATTCCCGGAACGCAAGGCCCGCATGCTTTTCATTGTTCCCACGCCCATCGGCAACCTCGGAGACATCACGCTCCGCGCCCTCGAGGTGCTCAAGGGCGCGGATCTCCTCGCCTGCGAAGACACGCGCCACAGCGGGCATCTCCTCCGGCATTTCGGGATCGAGAAGCCGCTCATCAGCTACCACGAGCACAACGAGGCGCGCCGCACCGCGGAGCTCATCGAGCAGCTCGCCGCGGGACGGAACATCGCGATTCTCTCCGACGCCGGCCTGCCCGGGATCAGCGACCCCGGGGCCCGCCTGCTGCGCGCCTGCCAGCAACGGGGCCTTCCTTACACGGTGCTGCCCGGCGCCAGCTCCGTGCTCACCGCGCTGGTCGGCTCGGGCTTCGACACCTCGAATTTCTTCTTCGCCGGTTTCCTGCCGGTGAAAAGCGGGGGCCGCGAGCGCGATCTGCGCGCCGCGTCCGAGCGCGGCGAAACGACCATCTTTCTCGAATCGCCGCACCGTCTCGTGAAGACGCTCGGCGCCGCCGCCACGATCCTCGCCGACCGCCCGCTCTGCGTCGCGCGCGAACTCACGAAAACCTTCGAGGAATACCGCTGCGGGATTGCGTCCGATTTGCTCGCCCATTACACTGCCCATCCTCCCAAGGGCGAAATCGTCCTCCTCGTCTCCGCCCGTGAGTGACGCACCTGCCCGCCCGTGAAGCCCCTTATCCCCCTCATCCCGGTCCTCGCCGCACTCGCGCTCGTGGCCTGCAACGATCCGCGCAGCGCGGCGACGGCGCGCCTCCGGAAAAGCAGCGTCGCCGATCTTCGGACGGATGCCGCCCGGCTGCACACGCAGTTCTTCAGCGCGGTGACCCAGGAGCACTTCCCACTCTTCCAGTTCCACTGGCCTGAGAGCGCGAAGAAGCTGAAACCGATCCGCATGAACCTCTACCGTGACGGCCTCGCGATCGCCTTGCGGCAGGAACCCGGGGCTGAATTCGGCCTGCACATCGTCCCCCGCGGCATCACGGACCCGCCGCTCCCCACGCCCTACATCGAATACGAGCGCATCGAGGACGGCGTCTATTCGTACGTCCTGAAGCGGTAGTTCATCGGCAGACGCTCCAGCCGGAAGACGGCGGAAAAGGAAAAGCCCCGCCCGATTTCTCGGACGGGGCTTTCGAAAAACTGCCCGGACGTTCAGTTCGCCGACGCCGGCACGGGATCGACGTTCACGCGGCGGCCGCCGCGGTCGAAACGCACCTTGCCGTCCACCAGCGCGAAAATCGTGTAATCACGACCGAGACCGACGTTCTTGCCCGGCTGGAATTTTGTCCCACGCTGGCGGATGACGATGTTCCCGGCGACGACGGTCTCGCTGCCAAATTTCTTGACGCCCAGTCGCTTGCTGACGCTGTCGCGACCGTTCTTGACGCTTCCCTGACCTTTCTTATGAGCCATAAAATGAAG
>JBEBGK010001163.1:0-1538 GCA_040081515.1 Chthoniobacteraceae bacterium | reverse complement strand
AGCGCCGCGGCGGACAGAAATCCCGCGTTCGTCCACCCGCACCTCGCCCGTCGCAGAACAATGCACCGCCGCCGCCCGCCGGAAACCATCGCGTCTGAGATTTGCGAAAGCGGCCCCAGCAGTCTCCGGGCTTTGGAAAAAGCCAATCACCAGCGCACGGTCCGTCCGGCTTCTAAAAAACCTCATGCGCAGAGCAATACCGTCTGGGAGGGCGCCGGACAATAAGTGGTTTGCGGCATCGTCGCACCGGATGTCTGGCGGAGAACGATGAACGGTGGACGAACCGATCTGCGAAAAGCGTTTCTCGGAGGCTCACAATGGGGCGGTGCGCAAACCTGCGCGGCTGTTGGCGGCGGGGATCGGGCGCGCCAAGACCAATCGCCTCACCATACGGCCCAGGAGGGGGCGCTGGGAGTCGCGCAATTTCCGTCCGCCCTCCGGGCCATTCGCCGGCGGCGCAAGACTCGACGGCAAGGCTGAGATTTTTCTTAAACCGCCTCTGGAAATGAATCCGCTATACCGCGCGGCCTACCCGCCCGCGGCGCCTTCGCCGCCGGGCTTGGTCATCTCGACAGGATCGAGGGCGGCGGCGAGTTGATCGGCGGGGAGGACTTTTTTCTCGATGCAGAGCTGGCGGACGGTCTTGCCGGTCTTGGCACTCTCCTTCGCGATTACCGCGGAAAGGTCGTAGCCGATCGCGGGGACGAGGCTGGTGACCATCGCCATCGAGTATTCGATGAGTTCGGCGCAGCGTTCCTTTTTCGCGACGATGCCCTCGACGCAGCGCTTGCGGAAAATCTCCACGACGTTCGTGAGCAGCCGGATGCTCTCCAGCATCGCGTGCGCGATGACGGGCATGCCGACATTTAGCTCGAAGTTGCTGAGTTGCGCGGCGGCCCACGTGACGGTGGCGTCGTTGCCGATGACGCGCGCGCAGACTTGCAGCACGGCTTCGCTCATCACGGGGTTCACCTTGCCTGGCATGATGCTGCTGCCGGGCTGCGTCTCGGGGAGCGAAATCTCGCCGATGCCGCAGCGCGGCCCGCTGCCGATCCAGCGGATGTCATTCGCGATTTTCGTGAGGCTCGTCGCGACGGTCTTTAGCGTGCCGCTCGCGGAGACAAGCGCGTCCTTCGCGCTCTGCGCCTCGAAGTGATCCTTCGCTTCGCGGAATGTGTTGCCGGTGCCTTTGCTGAGGTGCTTCACGACGATCCCCGGGAAATCCGGATGGCAGTTCAGCCCCGTGCCGACGGCGGTGCCGCCGATGGGGAGTTCCTCGACTTCCCGGATGGCCGCGCGGATGCGCTCAACGCCGAGTTCGCATTGGCGCGCGTAGCCGCCGAATTCCTGGCCGAGCCGCACCGGCGTGGCGTCCATGAGATGCGTGCGTCCGATTTTGATCACGTCCCAGAATTCCTTCGACTTCGCATCGAGCGCGCCGCGCAACGCGTCGAGCGCAGGGACGAGCGTGGTGCGGAGCTGCTCGGCGACGGCGACGTGGATGGCGGTGGGGATCACGTCGTTCGACGACTGCCCCA
>JBEBGK010000210.1:0-6272 GCA_040081515.1 Chthoniobacteraceae bacterium | reverse complement strand
TCTCCAGCAGGATCGCATTCTCGGAGAACTGCTGCCGGATTGTGTCCCGGTCGCGGATGATGGCTTCGATTTGCTTCTGTGCCGCGAGCATCGAGGTACGCGCTTCCTCGACGGAGCGGGAGGAGGCGTCCTTATCCTTCACCGCGGCGTCCAGTTCCTGCCGGAGTTGCCGCAATAGTTCGGCCGTCTGCTGCGCCTCCTCGGAAAGTTCGACGGCCGTCCGCGTGAGCGACGCGTTCTCCGAACGCAGTGCCTCGATCTGTTCCTCGAATTCGGCAATCCTTCCGGCAGTGGCATCGTTGCCGGCCACGGCCGCGCGGGCTTCCTCCAGCTTCGCGGCATAAGCGCGGCTTTCCTTCTCCGCGGCGTCGCGTCCGTAGGAGAGCTCCGCAGCCTGATCCTCGAGTTCCTCCACTTTGTGCTGGAGATCCTTGATCTGGGCCGCCATCCCGTCGCGCGCCTGCCGGAGCGTGGCGATTTGATGGCCGAGTTCGCCGTCGCCCTTTTTCGCCGAACCAAGTTCCTTGCGGATCCCGGCGAGGGCCTTCTGGGCCTCGGAAAAATTTCGTTCTGCGGTCGCGAGCTTCTCGAGCGCCGCTTCCTTTTCCTCCCGTGCGAGGTCGCGCTGGCGGAGGTTTGCCTCGCGCTGGCGGATGGCCTCCTCCTTTTCCTGGAGTGCCTTCTTGAGCGCCTGCGCCTCCTTCTCCCGCTCTCGCTGGCCTGTCTGGCCGGCGGTCTCGGCAGCTTTCAGCTTCGCTTTCAGTTCGGCGATGACAGGGCCGTACTGCGCCTGCTGCTCCCGCAACATGTCCCGCTCGCGCGTCAGCGCCTTCGAATCCACGCCGGCATCGCCGCCGGTCGCTTCCGACAGCCTGCTGCGAAGTCGATCGCATTCGTCCTCGGCGATCCGCTGATTCCGGCGGGCTTCGCGCACAGCCGCCTCCAATTCCTCCACGGGGCTCCTTCCTCCGCGCGATGCTCCTCGGTCCCCCTCCTTGAAATCCGCCGGCGCCCCCTCCGGAGGATGCCGATCTGGCCGGGCGGGGAACTCGGTTATCTTGTGTGAAATATGGGCCATGGATTGCCTGGCGGCGGAACTGGGTCCTCCGTCAATTCTGCCCTCGCTTGAAGCAGGCAACATGCCTCGCGTTATGGTAATTGTATTTTACCTGACTCCAGCCACTTGAAAACCGGCATCCTGGAGAAATGCCCGGATCTTCGCCGGTTGGTCCCCCTGCATCTCGATCGTCCGTTCCCGGACGGTGCCGCCGGTCCCCAAGGCGCGTCTGAGCCCCCGCGCCAGTTCCTCCAAACCGTTCTGTGTGACCGCCGGCGGGAAGTCGTGGACGACGATGACGGTCCTGCCGCCGCGGTGGGCGGTTTCGCGACGGAGAACGACGCGCCCCATCCGCCTCGAAGGGGCGGGCGCGACGGGTTCCCTCTCCGGTTCCGCAGCAGGGGGCGCCGGGATGGCGAGGTTCGCCAGTGCGTCGCCGAGCCCGGCGAGACCATTCTGCACGGGGTTGATTTCGACTTTCTTGGGTTTTTCGTGGCGCATGGGAAGAGGAACTGCTGACAAACGCGGCAGCATGTTGAACGCCGTGTCTCCTGTTTACAATTTGAGAAAGAGGTCTAGCCTTCGCCACACAAGGCCACGCATGAAAAAGCTGCTCCCCATCTTTGGCATCCTCGGCGCGGTCTTCTTGGCCGTGTCTCCTGGCGCCGCCGGGACGCTCAGTCACCCGGCGCCGGTCAGCGAAGGGCTCACGAAGGCGTTTCCGTATTCCATGGCGGGGCAGTTGATCTTCAAGAACGGGTCCAAGCACTACCTCGCGAGCGGCACGGTCGTCCACGGGCACAGCGTGCTGACGGCTGCGCACAACCTCTGGAGCCCCGAGTCCGGGTGGAGCACCGACGTGCGGTTCAATCGCGCGCGGAACGGTTCGTCGATCGCGTCGCGCGAGTTCTCGCGCCGGATCTTCGTTTTCGCGAGCTACCGCAGTTCGGCCGCGCGGCAGGGCTCTGAGTCGCTCCGGGCGTTTTCGAGTGATTTCGGAGGGCTGCGTTTCCGGAGGATGCCGGCCGAAGGAATGCACGCGGGCTGGAAGGTCGCGCCGGACCTGCTGACCGGCGGCGCCGCGAACTTCTCGCTGGGCTACGGCGCGAGCGCGGACAGCGGGGATCAGTTGCTCGCGGTATCCGCCACTTCGCGATTTGTCCCGACGCTCGGTGCGTTCATGCAGAATTTCTCGCTCACATTCGAGCAGGGAATGAGCGGTGGCCCGGTGTTCGCGGCAGTGGCGGAGAATGACTGGCGGGTGGTCGGGGTCGTGGTCGCGGGCTCGGATGATCCGCCGGCTGGCGCGATCCGCGCCATCGATGCGCAGGGTGCGGAGTTCATCGAGACTTACCTGCGCGATTAGCCATTCATCGGCCCCCGTGTCGTGAGAATCCCCCGTGCTGTCAGTTTTGCCGGGGTCTTTGTGGCAGTGGTGGCCCTGGGCTGGTTCATGGGGAGGCAGATGCGCCCGTGCCGCTCCGTGCCGCAGCCATCCGCATTTACGGCGGCGGAGCGTGCCGTCACGGACGCGGGTCCGCCGCGGGCGGACGTGTCACCGCAGGCTCTGCTCTCGCGGGTATTCGAGAAACTTCGCACCGGCGGCCTCGCCCCGGGCGAACTGGACTGGCTGCGGAGACGCCTCCTCGCGGCGGAACCCGGCGAAGCTCTCGCGGCGATCGCGGCGTTTCTGGCGACTGGCCAGGACGCGCGGACGGGGGAAAACTTCGAGATTGGCAGCGGCGGGGAACTCTCGGGCGCGCCGACGTTTCGCGTCGCTTTGCTCGATATTTTCGGACAGATCTGCCGCAACACCGGGAGCAACGAGGCCGCGACATTTTCCCGTTCCCTGCTCGAAAGGAAAACCTCGGCGGACGAGTGGGCCGTCGCGCTGCGCAACATCGCGTGGAGCACGCCGGGCGAGCGCAGTTACCTCGCTGGAAAAGTGCGCGAGATGCTCACCTACCAGCCGTGGCGCCAGCAGCCGAGCAGCGGATTTCTCGAGGCCTTCGACATCGTGGTCTTTTCGCGCGACGTCACGCTGATCCCGGAACTGGGCGACATGGTGGCAGGGGAGGACGAGGCGACCAAAAGGGCCGCGGCGGTGGCGCTCGATCGCTTCAGCGAGATGGCGCCGCTCGACGTCATGACGTACCTGAACGCGAATCCTGGGGAATTCGCGGAGAGGCCGTTGCTCCGCGCCGACTATTTTTCAAGGGCCGACCTGTCGCAGGTTGCGCAGCGCGTGGCGGTCGAGACCTATCTTTCCAGGCCGGACGTCACGGCGGCGGAGAAGGCCAAGCTGCTCGCGACCTTCGCCAGCCCTGGCAGCTTTGTCGGCGACACGCTCGTCACCGAACCGCCGCCGGGGGATCTCGAGCCGCAGCGCGTCGCCGGGCTGCAGAATGCCGTGAACGAATGGCTGAGGACGAACCGCTTCCCGGGGCTCTCCGCTCCGCTCGTCAATCTCCGCGAGAGGCTCTCCGAGTAGCGCGGTCAGCGCTCGCGCCGGATGCGCACGCCGACGAACTCGGTGTCAGGCAGGATGAATTTCCGCAGTTCCACCTCCACCGCCGCGAGACGGAAGCGCCGCATGAGGAGCGCGGCGATCTCCTCCGCGAGAGTCTCGACGAGCACGCGCCTGCCGGTTGAGGCGAGCGCTTTCACCGCCTGCGCCGCGGTGTCGTAATCCACAGTGCGGTCGAGCCGGTCGTTGATGCCCGCGAAGCCGGTCATCGGCTCGAGGGTGATGCTCGCGAGGATTCGCTGCGGCTGGCTGCGCTCGGTCTCCGTGGCGCCGATGCATGTGCGCAGTTCGAGGTTTGAAATGAGAATCTGATCGGCTTTTCGCTGCATCCTCCCGCCACGGTGCCTGCGCCGCCCGCGGCCCGCAATGCGCAAACCGATCAGCCCACGCGAAACCGCACATCCCGCACCGTCCGCCCGAACCGTTTCTTGAGTTTCGCGACGATGTCCGGCCGCAGCGTCCGATCCAGTTCATACAGCATCGACGGCTGGAGCACGCGGACATGAAGCACCCCGTCCACGAGTCGTTGCGGGCAGGAGTGCTGCGCGATGAATTCTCCGACCATCTCGCGCCATGCGCCCCGCACCTCCTCCTCGCGGATCCGCTGGCCGAGACCGAGGTCGGCCATCACTTTCTCGAGGACGTTCCCGATCGGCTTCGAGGTGTCCTTCGGGAATGGCCGCTCCGGCAGACCGCGCCACTCTGCGATGACTCGTGCTCGCAGCTTCGGATTCACGGCGTCGGGGAGGGGACGGCTACGTTCCGTCGTTCCCGATCGCCTCGACCGGGCAGCCTTCCATGGCTTCCTTGCACAGCTTCTCCTCGTCGGGATTCTCCGGCTGCTTGTAGAGATAGCTGTGCCCGCCGTCGTCGTTCCGCTTGAAATTCGCCGGGGCAGTTTCGCGGCAGAGGTCGCAATCGATGCACTGGTCGTCCACGTAGAACTTGCCGGCGACGTTTTCGGGATACTTGTTTGCTTGATCAGCCATGGTCGGAAATTGGGCGGCGAAAATAGCGGGCACGCCCCGGAGGGCAACGCCTTTTTTCCTCCGTGTTTTTCCGCCGGCGGGATTTCCCGGTCGGGTTTCGCCGTAAAAAGCAAACCGCGGGTGCCGCATGAAGCGGCACCCGCGGTTGTGATTCGTGACTTTGGAGTCCGGGCTACTGCTTCGGCTGGCCGGGACGGTAGTCTTCCAGCGCGCTGGCGAACGCCTTGTCGAGTCCGACGAGATCCTCGCCGGGCTTGACCGCGCTCTCGAAGGCTGCGGCTTCCCGGCGCATCTCCTCGTCCGAGTAGTTCGCGGCCTTGATGGAGAGACCGATGCGGCGCTCGGCCTTGTCCACCTTGACGACGCGGGCGTCCAGTTCCTGGCCGACCTTGAGCACGTCCTTCACCTTCTCGACGCGCTCCTCGCTGATCTGCGAGATGTGGACGAGCCCGTCGATTCCGCCCTCGAGTTCGACGAATGCGCCGAACGTGGCGATCTTGCTGACCTTGCCCTTGACCTTGTCGCCGATCTTGAAGCGCTGCTCGATGTCCTTCCACGGATCGTCCTCGAGCTGCTTGATGCCGAGGCTGATTCGCTGGGCGTTCTTGTCGATATCGATTACGACCGCTTCGACCTCGTCGCCCTTCTTGAGCATCTCGGACGGGTGGTTGATCTTCCGGGTCCAGCTCATGTCGGAGACGTGCACCATGCCGTCCACGCCCTCCTCGAGTTCCACGAACGCGCCATAGGCGGTCATGTTGCGCACGGCACCCTTGACGGTCTTGCCGATCGGATACTTGTGCTCCATCTCGTCCCACGGATTGGGCTCGAGCTGGCGGACGCCGAGCGAGATCTTCTGCTCGTCCTTGTTCACTCCGAGCACGACCGCCTCGATCTCCTGGCCGAGGGTGAGCACGTCACTCGGGCGCGCGATGCGCTTGGTCCACGAGAGTTCGGAGACGTGGATGAGGCCTTCGACGCCCTCCTCGAGTTCGACGAATGCGCCGTAAGGCATGAGGTTTGTGACCTTGCCCTTGACCTTCGCCCCGACGGCGAAGCGTTCCTCGATGCGATCCCAAGGGTTTTTCTGGGTCTGCTTGAGGCCGAGCGAGACGCGCTCCTTGTCCTTGTTGATTTCCAGCACCATGACGTCGAGCTCCTGGCCCACCTTGAGCATCTCGCTCGGGTGATTCAGGCGGCTCCAGGTGATGTCGGTGATGTGGAGCAGGCCGTCCATGCCGTCGAGATCCACGAAGGCGCCGAAGTCCGTGAGGTTCTTCACGACGCCCTTCACGATGTCGCCGGCCTTTCTGCTGGCCATGAATGCATTCCGTTTCTCGGCGCGCTCGGCCTCGATGATCTCGCGGCGGCTCAGGACGACATTCCTGCGGTCGTCGTTCAGCTTCACGATCCGGAAATCGTAGGTGTTGCCCACAAAAGGCGTGAGATCCTTCGGGGGGATGATGTCGATCTGTGAACCCGGCAGAAACGCCTCCACGCCGACGTTCACGAGCAGGCCGCCCTTTACGACAGCCTTGACCTTGCCCTTGATGAGGCCGCCCTCCTCGAAAACTTTGACAATCTTGTCCCAGTTTTGTTTCGCGGCGGCGCGTTCCTTGGAAAGGATCACCATGCCCTCGTCGTTTTCGAGACGGCAGATGAGCACTTCCACTTCATCGCCGACCTGCAGGTCGTCAAT
>JBEBGK010001162.1:0-1539 GCA_040081515.1 Chthoniobacteraceae bacterium | reverse complement strand
GCATTTCTACCTGAACCCGCAGCGTGCCAGCCACGAAGACGCCTTCAAGGTGCACGGGCTGAGCGACGAGTTCCTCGCCGACAAGCCCCTGTTCGCGGCGGTTGCCGAGCAGCTTCTGACGTACCTCGAAGGCGCCGAAGTCATCATCCACAACGCCGAGTTCGACGTCGGCTTTCTCGACGCCGAACTGGATCGAATCGCCAAACCGCGCTTCGAAACCCACGTTGCGCGAATCACCGACAGCCTGATGCTCGCGCGCGAAATGTTCCCGGGCAAGTCGAATTCGCTCGACGCCTTGTGCAAGCGCCTCGAAGTCGACAACACGGCGCGCACGCTGCACGGCGCGCTGCTCGACGCCGGGCTGCTCGCCGAGGTCTACATCCGCCTGACGCGCGGCCAGGAGTCGCTCGTCATCGACGTCAACGACGCGTCGGATTCGGCCTCCGGTGTCGCCCCCGTCGACCTCGGCGCGCTCGACCTGCTCGTGATCGAAGCCGGCGCCGACGAACTCGCCGCGCACCACGCCGTGCTCGCGGCGCTGGACAAAGCGAGCAACGGCAAAGCGGTGTGGCGCATTCCGGCCGGCGTGGTGTAGGAGGCGGGCGTGGCACAATTCGCCCTCCTTCCGGAGCCCCGGATTCCCGATTCGGGCGGTTAGCTCAGGGGTAGAGCGCCTCGTTCACACCGAGGAGGTCGCAGGTTCGAAACCTGCACCGCCCACCAGCAAGTTGATGCAGTTTGCAGCGGCCCTTCGGGGCCGTTTCGCTTTGTGGTGCCACTCTCTCCGGGCAAGCCTCTCGCTCATGCAATGCCTCACGCTGGGGTCGGGCAATGTCGGCAGGTCCCTACCCAAGTCGGTGAAGCAGGAGTAGGATCACTGTATGAACATCCAGTATCCTGGTCTCGCCGAGGCTGGCTGAGGTGCCCCGTCGTCAACGCACACCGATCCCATGGGCGCTTCATCCGCGATCTCCGCGACTTCCGCGACCTCCGCTGCGGCCTCTGCACGCGTGCGGGGCGGCGGCGCGGGGGTCGAGCAAAGTGGCAACGCGAAGAAGGCCAGTTTTGCTCCAGAGACTCTGCACCCCGACCTGTGGCGTGGCCACCAGTTCGGGCGCCACGCCGAGCAGGGCGTACCGAGCGGTTTTGCCGCGCTCGATGCGCAGTTGCCTGGCGGCGGCTGGCCGCGCCGTGCGCTCACCGAACTGCTCTTGCCGCACCCCGGGGTGGGTGAGATTCGCCTGTTGAGCCACTGCCTGCGCACCACACAGCGCAGTGGCCGGTTGGTGATGCTGTTCGACCCGCCCGCGGCGCTTTCGGGCTGGGCCCTCGCGCAGCTCGGGCTGGACGTGGAGCAGTTGCTGATCGTCGCGACGCGTGTCGAACCGACTCGCGCGCAGGCGCGCGGGGATGGGGTGGCGCGCATCGCTGCGCGTGGGGATGACGAAGCGCGCATCGCTGCGCGAGGAAATGACGAAGCGCGCATCGCTGCGCGCTTGTGGGCCTTGGAGCAAGCCCTCAAAAGCGGCCATGTCGGGG
>JBEBGK010001161.1:0-1539 GCA_040081515.1 Chthoniobacteraceae bacterium | reverse complement strand
GTATGGCTGGATCCGTGCGCGGCGATATGCGCGATCGCACCTTCGACGCCGTCCACGAAGCGGACAGCGCAGATCGTATCGAGATATTCCGTTTCCCAATCCGCCTCGGTTGCCGGCTGGGCCCGCGGTTCGAGCGCCAATGTCGTTGCGTCGCCCCGGATCGTGCAGCCCGATTCGACCAGCGCCCTGAGCAACGGAACCGGCTCGGCAAAACCCTGGTCGATCAGCACCGTTTCGGTTGCACCACACACGCCGGTCCGGCGCATCTTTGCATTGACCACGATCTCGCGGGCCTTTTTCGGATCGGCCGCAGCGTCCACATAGGTGTGGCAAATACCATCGAGATGCGCGAGCACCGGCACCCGTGCATCGGACTGGACGCGCGCGACGAGCGCTTTTCCGCCGCGCGGTATGATGATGTCGATAAGCCCGTGCGCGCCGAGCATTGCGCCGACCACTTCCCTGTCCGTGGTAGGGACAAGCTGGATGGCATCTGCCGGAACGCCGACCCGACTTAGCCCCTCGATCAAGGCGGCATGGATCGCCTGGTTGGAATGCGTTGCTTCCGACCCGCCGCGCAGGATGACGGCATTTCCCGATTTCAGGCACAGAGCAGCCGCATCGGCCGTCACATTCGGACGGCTTTCATAAATGATACCGACCACGCCCAGGGGGACACGGACGCGCGAGAGCTTGAGCCCGTTCGGCCGCATGCTTTCATCGATCACCATGCCGACCGGATCGCGCAGCCCCGCAACGGCTTCGACACCGGCAGCGATCGCTTCGATGCGATCCGGATCGAGCGCCAGCCTGTCAAGCATCGCGGCGCCCAGCCCATTCGCCTTTCCCTGCGCCATGTCCATGAAATTGGCTGCGAGGATCGAGGCGTGGGAGTCTCGAATCGCTGCTGCCCCGGCCATCAGTGCTTCCGCTTTCGTAGCGACCGGAAGCCGCGCAAGCTCGCGGGCCGCACGCCGGGCACGATTTCCCATCCGGGCGATCAGGTCGACGGGATTGGTGGCGGTGTCCTCCATGCGCGCGCCCCTAGCACAGATGCGGCGAATTCAGCCAGAGCTTCTACTATCGAACGCGGTAAAGGCGGAAACAAGCCATTCGGGCAATGGCATCGGCCGGTGGCTTGCAAGGTCGACATGGACGTTTACAAGTTCGACCTCTGCGCGCAGGTCGTCTTCATCCGTGTCATTGGCGCCGTGGATTTCGACAAGCTGGGTCAGGCTTGTTGTGCCGGCCCTGACCGTGCGCGCCATGACCTCGATCATCTCGTCGGCCATGATCGGCCTGGTCCAGGTCACAACCGCGCGCTTGACGTGGAACTCGAGAGGTTCATCCGTGTGCGCTTCGCGAAAGCCCGTTTCGCGATAATATTCCGTGATCGCAATGTCGGCATAGTCGAGATAGCGCGCGTTGAAGACTACGCCCTGGGGATCAACTTCGGACCAGCGGACGCGGAAACGGTGAAAGAAGGCGAAATCGGCACGCGCCATCAGTGAACCGACCTGTCCTGGACTTTCCCCTTGC
>JBEBGK010001160.1:0-1540 GCA_040081515.1 Chthoniobacteraceae bacterium | reverse complement strand
ACCGCCTTTTGCTGGCGCCGCATCGTGGAAACACTCGCGGATCGCACCGCGGCCGGCGGCGACGAAAAGAAGATCAAGCGCGCCCTCCGCGCCTACGTGGTTCGCGTCGCGCCATTCCTCGCGGACTCGCACGCCGCTTTCAAACGCAACCTGAACCGCAAGCTGCGCACGGCTGGCGAGGAAGGGATTCACGCGCTGATTGACGCGCGCGGCGAACGATCCGGCTATCGGCGGAGGCCGGCGGATTGGGAGGAGAACGTTTTGCTCCTCGCCCGCCACACCCTCGCGTGTGGAGGCCGCGCGGCTCAGGCGTTTCGGGATTTGTATCTAGGCGAGACGCGCACCGGGGAACAATTCAGCGACGCCTTCCGAGCGCATTTCGATTACGACGCCCGGCGCCGGAAAAGCTACGTCCCGGAGACGGTGCGCGCGGAGTTGCGCCCAATGATCAAGGCCGCGACACCGCTTTTCCACGGGCCGAAAGCCGCGCGCCTGGCCGCTCCGAGCATTCATCGCGATTGGTCGAACGTGCATGCCGGTGATTCGTATTCCGGGGACGACTTCACCCTGAACCATCCGTTTTACGATTGGTGTGAAGACGGCGAGTTCGAGTTTGACGGCCGCCGCTTCCACGTCACCCGCGGGCAGACTCTCATTTTCTGCGATGAACGCAGCCGGATGATTCTTGGCTACCACGTTGCGCCCCGGCCCTACTACGTCGCCGACGATATTTGCACGGCCATTTCCCGGCTCTGCATGGACCCTGCAATCGGCCTGCCGTTTGCGCGTTTCCTGTTCGAGCGGTCGATTTGGAAGAGCAACAAGGTGCGCGGCCTGGTCGAATGGCCAAAGCTGGACGAAGCGCTGGCCAGGCAGGGAATCAGCCTTACGATGTCGCACGCCACCACGCCGCGCGCGAAGGTCATCGAACGGATCGGAGGCATGATTCAATCCATCATGCAGCCCGCGCCTGGCTATGTGGGTCGCAACGAACGGCTCGACAACTTTGAACGAGTGCAAGGTTTCCTCGCCAAGCTGAAACGCGCCGGGCAACCGCTCAAGGCGGACTTAGATCCAGCGGAAGCGCTGATGAGCAAGGCGGAGTTCTGCGCGGAGCTGGATCGCTGTATCGACCTTTACAACCGCGATCCGCAGGGCGGGGAAAGCATGGGCAACCGTTCCCCTGGCGAAGTGTGGGCACAGGAATCGCCCGCCCGCCCGCACGTCGTCCTGCCTGACTCGCTGCGCTATCTGCTTTCGACCAATGTTTCGGAGCAAAAGGTAACCCGCGAGGGCGTGAAGATTTCGCTTCCTGGCGGCCCGCGGTTCTACTCCGACAGCGCCCGGATCGGCGAGCTGATCGACGAGCGCGTGCGGGTCCGTTTCAATCCCGAGCTGCCTGACCTCGTGACGGTCTGCCATCTGGCAAGCGATCCGCGGGAACTGAATCCCTTTGCCGTTGGCCGCGGCCCGGCGATGCCAGCGATCGGCGCGACGGATGAAGATCACGCCGCCGCGAAGGCCAAGCGCAAGCGATTCA
>JBEBGK010000209.1:0-6282 GCA_040081515.1 Chthoniobacteraceae bacterium | reverse complement strand
CCTCGATCCTTTTCCCGCCCGTGAGAATCACCCTCGCCCCCGGCGCCGCTTCGTAAATCACACCGCTGTCGCGCGGCTCGAAAACGACCGGCTCCGTCATCGCGTAAGTCCCCGCGGCGAAAATCACGCGCACCTCGCTCGTATCCCCCGCCGCCCGCGCCGCGCGCACCGCATCCCGCGCACCCGCCAGCGAAGTCACCGCCCCATCCTTCCCCTCCGGCGCGACACGAACCGTCATCGCCGGCGCCGAGCACAAAAAGGTAGTGAAAATACACGCAAGCAGGATAAGGAATCGCATCACTGAAGGAACCCGATCTAAACGGCGGGAGTTCGATTCGACAACTCATCAGTGGCAACTCGTCAAACCGCGTCGTCCACTCTTTCAGCAGCCAATCCCTTTCAAAAACACACTCACCAAATGGCCCTGTTTACCCGAGCGACGGTCAGAATCCTCCTCCCGCTGGCGTGTTCGTGGGCGGAAAAACAGGAGGCCGCCATCCTTCGGGATGGTGTCGCGCTAACCGACTCGCAACTATCCGATGCCCGCCGGATTGGCGTCCTGCATCCGGAACGCGTTCGTCTTCTCGTCGTCAAAAGAGTTCCGCTACCGCTTCACCCATTGCTTCACTTCGCAGCAGAAAAGGTCGGGCTGATTTCACCACAGACGACCGGGATGAGTCTGCGGTACGGCATTTTCATTCGTTCCGATTGCTGGGGAGATCGGCGCTTGGTCGTTCACGAACTGGCGCACACTGCCCAATACGAACGTCTGGGTGGCTTCCGGTCTTTTCTGAAAGCGTATCTGCATGAGTGCGTCACCCCTCCCGGCTATCCATTCGGCCCGCTCGAACAAGAGGCCCAACAGGTCGCGCTTCAGACCTGCAGCTAAAGCCCCATTTCCTTCTTCACCGCGCTGAACGCGCCGACCGCAAACTCCAGATCCTCGCGCGTGTGCGCCGCCGAGATTTGCGTGCGGATGCGCGCGCGGCCCTGCGGCACGACCGGGTAGCTGAACCCGACGACATACACGCCCTTCGCCAGCATCGCGTCTGCGAACCGCGTCGCGAGCGCGGCGTCGCCGAGCATCACCGGGACGATCGGATGCTCCCCGGGAAGGAGCTGGAAACCCGCGCGCTCCATCGCCTCGCGGAAAAAGCGCGTGTTCTCCGCCAGCCGATCGCGCAGCGCGGTGGAGCCGCCGAGCATCTCCAGCACTTTCAGCGATGCGCCCGCAATGCTGGGGCAAAGCGTGTTGCTGAAAAGATACGGCCGGCTTCGCTGACGCAGCAGGTCGACAATCTCCTTCCGCCCGCTCGTGTAGCCGCCGCTCGCGCCACCGAGCGCCTTGCCCAGCGTGCCGGTGAGAATGTCCACGCGCGACATCACCCCGCAATGCTCGTGCGTGCCGCGGCCGGTCCGGCCCAGAAAGCCGACCGCATGGGAATCATCCATCATCACGAGCGCATCGTATTTCTCCGCGAGATCGCAGACCCCGGCGAGATTCGCGATGAAGCCGTCCATCGAGAAAACGCCGTCCGTCGCGATAAGCCGGAACCGCGCGCCGCCCGCGGCCTTCAGCTTTTCCTCGAGGTCCGACATGTCGTTGTTCTTGTAACGATGCCTCTGCGCCTTGGAGAGCCGGATGCCGTCGATGATCGACGCGTGATTCAGCTCGTCGGAAATGACCGCATCCTCCGCGCCCAGTACCGTCTCGAAGAGCCCGCCATTCGCGTCGAAGCACGAGCCGTAGAGAATGGTGTCCTCGGTTCCGAGGAACGCGCTGAGCGCCGCCTCGAGCTGCTTGTGGACGCTCTGCGTGCCGCAAATGAAGCGCACGCTCGCAAGCCCGTAGCCCCAGCGGCCCAGCGCCGCATGGGCCGCGGCTTGCACCTCGGGATGCTGCGCGAGGCCGAGGTAATTGTTCGCGCAGAGATTCAGCACTTCGCGCCCGTCCGCGAGCCGGATGCGCACGCCCTGCGGCGTCGCGATGAAGCGTTCGCCCTTCCACGTCCCGGCGGCGCGGATGTCGTCGAGTTGCTGCGTGAGGTGATTTTGGAACCGATCGAACATGGCGCGCTATTTTGTCATCTCCAGCGGCAGATCGCCTGGCGGTTTCGTCGCGGGGCGCGTGAACTTCTCCCCGTATTTCGTGAAGCCCTCGATGAAGCCTCCGTGCGAGAGAAAGAAGCGCCCATTCTCGACTCCCATGAAGCGATCCAGCCGGGCAGTCTTGCCCGTCGGGTCGTGGCTGAACGACGCGTCGGTGATCTCGCGCCACTCGCCGGTGTCGGTGCGGATCCACTGCGGCCCGTAGAGCGCCTTGCGCCGGAGATGGCCGGTGCTGCCGCCGAAGTTTTCCGAAAACGAATACAGCCCGTGCAGCCACTTCCCGTCCTTCGGCGCACGGAAGCTCGCGATGAGCCGCCACTTTTTCTCCCCGGGATGAAACCACCAGCCGGCGTACTCGGTGGACGTGCCATCCGGCTTCACCGCGACCGCAAACCGCTGCGTGCTGCCGGTCTTCCACGGATACACGAGATGGGAGTGCCCGCCGGTTCCTTCATTGCCGAAGACGCTCGCGACAACGCCCTCGCCCTTGGCCAGCAGCTTCGTGTGGTTCTCCTCCGCGACCGTGCTGCGGTCCTTCGCATCCTGCCCGCTCGCGGCGTCCCACACGGAGAAAATGATACGCCGCTCGGTCGGCGAGTTCACCTGCATGCCGAAGTACCCGCGCGAAAATCCGCACGCCATGTAGTACGTCGCGACCGGATCATCCACACCGGTCATCTCGTTGTAGAAGACGGCGACGTTCACATCCTTCGGAACCGGATACGCGAGGTGCACGCTGGCGGCATTGCGGCGCGGCTCGACGTTGAAATGCACGTCCTTCGTCGCGGGACCGTCCAGCACCAGCGCCTCGATATCGCCGGCCGGCCGGCCGGCTGCATTGAGCGACTCGAGGGTGAAGCGCACATAGCCCGCCCCCGCCACGGTGAATTCCCCGAAGTTCACCGCCTGCGTTTCTCCCGTGCCCGTCACCGCGGACTCGTGCGAATTCCCGGCGACGGTCAGGCGCAGCTTGCTCGCGGCATCCTTCGGCAGCTTCAGCGCGACCCGCGCGGACAGCGTCCCCGGAGTCCTGACGTTCCCAAACCACACGACGCGCTGCTCCGCCTTCGTCCAGCCGGTGATCCCGTCGCGCGACGAGATTCGCGGCGAGTTCGCGTCGGGCTCGGTGTATGCCGTGAACGCCGGCACACGCAGCTCCGCGAATGCGGTGGCCGTTGCAAAGAGAAGGAATGCGATCGCTTTCATCGGAACACCTTCCAGTCGAGAACAACCTTGCCGGACTGCCCGGATTTCATCACCTCGAATCCCTTCTCGAATTCATCCGCGCCGAGGCGGTGCGTGATGACCGGAGTGATGTCCAGGCCGCTTTCGATCATCACGCTCATCTTGTACCACGTCTCATACATCTCCCGTCCGTAGATGCCTTTGATCGTGAGCATGTTGAAAACCACCTTGTTCCAGTCGATCACGATCTCCTCGCTCGGAATGCCGAGCATCGCGATTTTTCCGCCGTGGCACATGTTGTCGATCATCGAGCGGAACGCCGGCGGACTGCCGCTCATCTCGAGGCCCACGTCGAAGCCCTCATGCATGCCGAGTTCACTCTGCACGTCGGCGAGCTTCTCGCGGGAGACGTTCACCGTGCGGTTCGCGCCCAGCCGCTTGGCGAGTTCCAGGCGGAAGTCGTTCACGTCCGTGACCACGATGTGCCGCGCGCCCGCATGTCTCACGACCGCCGCGGCCATGCAGCCGATGGGCCCCGCGCCGGTGATGAGCACATCCTCGCCGAGCACGTCGAACGACAGCGCCGTGTGCACGGCATTTCCCAGCGGATCGAAGATGCTCGCCACATCGAGATCGATGCCGGGCCGGTGATGCCAGACATTCGTCATCGGCAGCGCGATGTATTCGGCGAATGCGCCGGGCCGGTTCACGCCGATGCCGCTCGTGTGCGCGCAGAGATGCCGCCGGCCTGCGAGACAGTTCCGGCAGCGCCCGCACACGACGTGCCCCTCGCCGCTCACGATCTCACCGGGAAAAAAGTCGCTCACGTTCGCGCCGACGGACACGACCTCGCCCACGAATTCGTGCCCGACGACCATCGGCACAGGGATCGTCTTCTGCGCCCAGGCGTCCCATTTGTAGATGTGCAGGTCGGTGCCGCAGATACCGGTTTTAAAAACGCGGATGAGCACGTCATTGATGCCGACGGTCGGCTCGGGAACGTCCTGCATCCACAAACCGGGTTCGGACTTCGCTTTGACGAGAGCTTTCATCGGAGGAGAGCACGCGCCTCATTTTCAAGACATGGCAAGTCGGAAGTGCATAGGGCATTCCATCCTTTCCACCACTGCCAGCACGACCTACCGTTTTCTCCGCGTTCCCGATGAAACTGAATCGCCTCCCAGCCGAAGTGGCCGCCGCTTTTCCAGGCGTCATCGCGCCGGGTTGCCAGGTCACGCGTTTCCGCGACGGCGATCACCGCGCACGGCATGGATCCAGAGCTGACTGAGTTCTACTTTGGGCAGGAGGGCATGGTGCTGATCCCCATCGAGCACCTTTCCGAGGACGGGATCGGGAGCGATTTTCAGGGCGCGTTGCTGGAAAAGACCGCGCTCGGTCGCGAATGGATCGAGTTTTTCAACCGAGCCTTTGCCCTCTATTGGGAGCGCGCGCTCGATTTGCACGCGAGAGCTTCGCAGCACTGGCTGCCGCCGCGCGCGCAACACATCTGCGTGATGACCGCAACGGAGGGAGCGAATCCGTTCACTCAGCTTTTCAACAGGAGCTCGTGGAATGTCGAAGCCTGCGATTTTCGCCCGGAGTCCTCATCCCTCGAGTACGCCGTCTTCCAGATCTTTCACGCGGAACGAATGGGCTTTTTGCGGCAGATCCTTCCGGCGCTCGTATCGAACCTGACCTATTTCCTCACGCTGTCCGGGGACCAGCTCCGGGATTTCCGCGAGGGCTGCCGCCTGTCGAAGCGGGGCGATGCCGGGGGATTCCACGCGCTGGCGGAGGCGACCGCCTGGATTGCAAAGGCGTATCATCAGCCGCTCAAGGAGCCCAGCCTGCACCTCCCGGGGTATGTGGTGATTCCCTACAGCGACCTCATCATGCCGGCGGCGCAACAGGACCAGCTCGTCGCGCTTCAGGACTCGTGGGCGCGCGCCGCACAGGGTGTGCTCGACGGGTATTTCCGATTCCACGCGAAGCCCTCGCCGACCAAGGGGAAGAAAATCTGCGACTGGCTCGCGGCCACGAAGCCCGCATTGCTCGTCGTGGGGAAAGACGGCCGCATCCTCTGGGACCCCGAGGATTCCGAATCGACCGGGGATCTCCTGGCACAGCTCGAGCGCGTGACCGGGCACGCGGAGGATCGAATCATCAAGGATCTGGAGGTCGTTGATTATCACTCGCGTCGATTCCTCCGATCGCTCCGGGAGCCGGGCGGGCTGGTCGATCCCGTGCATTTCATGACGCCGGGCGGTCTCAGCTACATCCACCCGACGCGGAAGCTCGTCGCATACAGCATCCACGATGAACGCAACAATCTCCGGCTCGTGGAACCGGCTCCGCCGTACGAGCGCCTGATGCTCGGCGCCCGGACCATGCACGAGTGGGGACACCTGTCCGCGGAATCCAACTGGGTCTGCGTGCCCGATGCGGCAAAGGCGAGGCGCGAGGAACTGCGCGCGGAGCTTGCGGCGCTGATCGAGTCGCTCCCCGGCGATGCTCCCGCGCACGTGCGCGCCGGCACCGCGATGGAAATCGAGCAGCTCAAGGCGACCTCGAAGACGGGCAGCCCGGGCCGCCTGCTCGTGAAGATGATGCTCGTCCGCTCCGAGGATTTTCAGGCGAACCTGCTCGCAAAGCGCTTTCTGCGGACGGCGGAAATGGAGACCTACATCCGCAACAATGTTTACAGCCTGGTCACCGAGAGCGACACCACCGGCGTCTATGCGCGCATGCTGCGCTACGCCTACCAGTTTCAGTATCTCCGCCTCAGCCGCATCGAGGATCCCATGGGCTTCTTCCTGAAAAGTTCGTGGTTCGCCGAGCACTACTACCGACCCGGCGTCCTCACCGAAGGGCAGTTCCAGCAGGTCGTCAACCTCGTCGGAGAGCTCTGCGGCGGTTACGCAATCGACGAATCGAAATTCGATTTCTCGACGCTCGCCGGGTGATCTCGCCGGGGAAAGATCCCGAGGC
>JBEBGK010001159.1:0-1544 GCA_040081515.1 Chthoniobacteraceae bacterium | reverse complement strand
CGAAAGGCGAGGGGCCGAAGGACAAGGGCATCACGCCCGACGACATCGCGGCGACATTCTACACCGCGCTCGGGATCAATCCGCAGAAGGAATACAACACGCCAAGCGGACGCCCCGTGATGATCACGCGCTACGGGACGCCGATCAAGGAACTGCTCGCCTAGCGCATTGCAGTTCGAAGCTGCCGGCGGTCCGCATTGATCGAGGCGACGTTTTGCCTGTGCGGCGCCGCAGCCCTTCCTCACACTACCCATCCATGAATCGCACTCCCCTCCTGGTCCTTGCCGCGCTCACCACACTGGCCTTCGACGCCGCCGCAGACGTCACGCTGACCGAGAATGCCGACCGCGTGACCATCAACGTCAACGGCTCGATGTTCACCGAATATCGCCACGGGGATTCTTCGCACGTTTACTACTGGCCGGTGGTCGGGCCGGGCGGGGTGAAAATGACGCGGAGTTACCCGATGGAGAAGGTGGAAGGGGAGGAGACGGATCACCGGCATCATCGCTCGCTGTGGTTCTCGCACGGATTGGTGAACGGGGTCGATTTCTGGAGCGACGCCCCGCCGGTCGGCACCAAGCCGCCGCGAGTCCCCGTCGGGAGGATCGATCATGTGAAAGTGCTCGCGATGGAAGCCGGCAAGGAGTCCGGGACGCTGAAGACGGAGCAGAAATGGGTGATGCCCGACGGGTCGGAGGCTTTGCGCTCGGTGCAGGTATTGCGCGTCCATGCCGGCCCCGACAGCGAGCGGGTGTTTGATTTCGAGGTGACGCTGAAAGCGGGGGAGAAGGACGCCGTCTTTGGGGAAACGAAGGAAGGCAGTGCGGGGCTGCGAGTGGCCGAGACGATGCGGGTGAAGCAAAAGAAGGAATCCGGCAAGGGGCACATCCTGAACAGCGAAGGCCAGGCGGATACCGCGGTGTGGGGGCAGCGCGCGAAGTGGGTGACGATGAGCGGCCCGATCGGTGAAAAGAACTACGCGATCACGTTCATGGATCATCCCTCCAATCTCCGGCACCCGACCCGCTGGCACGCGCGGGACTACGGGCTGTTCGCGGCGAATCCATTCTGCGAGGCGCCGATGGACAAGACCCAGGCTAAGGGCGCGGGTGATTACACGCTGAAGGCGGGGCAGAGCCTCACGCTCAAGTACCGGTTCGCGATCACGGAAGGCGATTCGTCCGCAGCGCGGCAGGCGGAGCGCTTCGAGCAGTTCGCGAAAGGCGCGCATTGATCCGCCCGGTTGCGGCCGCAGTTTCGCCTTAAGATTGGTTTGCTTTCCGGATTTCAACCACCGTCAATTCAACTCCCTGCCATGCCCATCCCGTCCATCTCCCGCCGCACTTTCCTGAAGTCCTCCGCCGCCGCAGCCACTGCGCTCGGCTTTCCGGCCATCACGTATTCGCAATCGCCAAACAGCGACATCCGCGTCGCCGTCGTGGGCTTCAATGGCAGGGGCCAGAGCCACATCGGCGACCTGCTGAAGATCAACGGCGTGAAGATCACCGGCCTTTGCGACGTGGACGAAACGGTGCTCGCGA
>JBEBGK010001158.1:0-1547 GCA_040081515.1 Chthoniobacteraceae bacterium | reverse complement strand
CACAACACCGGCGAGTTGACAATCCGCTCCTAAGACACCACGAAAACCGCCCATGAACGCAACCGTTGACAGTTTGCTAGAACCAATCTCCTCAGAGAATCCGTGCGGTGAGGACATCGGATACGATCCGCAGTTCGTCGAACTCGAAACGATGCTCCAAGGCAAGGAGGAGACCCAGTTTGCGGCGGCCGAGGAACCGGATTGGAAGGCGGTCACCGCGCGGTGCCTCGAGCTTTTCAAGCGGTCGAAGGATCTTCGCGTGGCCCTCCGGCTGACTTTGGGACTCGTAAGGACGGAGGGGCTGCCGGGATTTCGCGACGGGCTCCTCTTGATGAAAGGAATGATCGAGCGTTATTGGGAACCGTTCTATCCGCGCTTGGATCCAGAGGATAACAATGACCCGCTAGAACGAGTGAACATTTTCTCCAGCCTCGCGACCCCGGCGGGAACTTTTGGCGATCCGTTTCAGTTCCTCTTGCGCCTCCGGCAGGCGCCGTTATCGGACTCGTCTCAGATGGGACGTATCAGCATGGTGGATGTCGAGCGCTCGGTATCCGGAACTCCCGCCGAGGGCGGCGCTGTGCTATCTGCCTCGCAGGTGCAGGGGGCATTTCGCAGCACGCCGCCAGCGCGGCTGCGGGAAATTTACGATGCCATCGTGGATTCGCAGTCCGCGGTGAAGGCGATCGACGATCTTCTCACAAAGACAGTGGGCGCCACCAACGCCGTGGCCTTCGATCCCTTGGCGGCAACGTTGAAGGAACTGCAAAAGACCTTGGCTCCGTATGCTGCCGCTGGCGAAAGTTTGGATGCGGGGTCCGGGCAGCAAAATGTGGCAGGCGGTGGTGAATCATCAGCGGAGGGATCGGGAATATCGGGGAGCGTCCGAACCCGGCAGGACGTGATCCGTGTACTTGAACAAATTTGCGAATTCTACCGTCGCACCGAGCCGTCCAGTCCTGTTCCGCTTCTTCTCCAGCGAGCCCGCCGCCTGGTGGACATGGACTTTGTGCAACTGCTCACCGATCTCGCCCCGCAGTCTATGAGTCAGATCAACGTGATCGCCGGAATCAAGGAGGATGGCGTTGCCGGGTAACAGCCGTCCAGGCCGCCAAAGCATTTATTTTTTCTGTTCATTTGTTCTTGCCAACGAGACCCGGAAAAGCATACCCAGCACAGACAGGGTTCAAACATCCGTCCGAAAAGTTCCCGCCGTTTTAGAACCGCCGGGAGAATCTCCAACGTAAAACCCAACTAAATCCCATGGCAAAAGCGAGCAGTCAAAAATTCGTCGCACGCAATCGCGCTCCCCGTGTTCAGATTGAATACGATGTGGAAGTTTACGGCGCGCAGAAGAAAGTGGAACTCCCGTTTGTCATGGGTGTCATGGCCGATCTGTCAGGCAAGCCCGCGGATCCTCTGGCACCGGTGGACGAGCGGAAGTTCCTCGAGATCGACGTGGATAATTTCGACGACCGTCTCAAGTCGTGCAAGCCGCGGGTCGCATTCCAGGTTCCCAATACTCTGACGGGCGAAGGCAATATTAG
>JBEBGK010001157.1:0-1548 GCA_040081515.1 Chthoniobacteraceae bacterium | reverse complement strand
AGGGCAGGGCAGACAGGCGTGTTCACCCGCATCGACGGGACCGACCACCTTCTCATCTGGAGTGGCCAGGACTCGCCGTCCCTGCCATTTGCCCAAACAGGCGGCCGCTACAAGCGTCTCGGGAATACGTGGTCGGGGATGACCACCGCCGGCGCCCCGCCGGGCCGCATATTCTCACAGTCGCTGTGGACTGGTCGCGCGATGATCGTCTGGGGCGGCGACGACGGGGTCAACTTCATGAATACCGGGGGTCGCTATGATCCGCTGGCAAACACGTGGGCGGGCACCACGCTCGTCGCAGCGCCGAGCGCCCGCGTGTTCAACGCGATGGTGTGGACGGGTGAGCGCATGATCGTCTGGGGAGGGGCTACGAACTTCGTCAACAGCACCAACACCGGAGGCATGTACGATCCGTTCGCGAACTCGTGGACCGCGACGGCGACCAGCGGAGCTCCATCGGCACGCAACAGCCCGCTCTCCGTCTGGACCGGGAATCGAATGATCGTGTGGGGAGGCTATGCGAACTTAACCGGTGCCGCGCTCGGTGACGGAGCCATCTTCGACCCGGCAACCAACTCCTGGTCGCCAATGAGTTCCACGAACGCGCCGTCGGCTCGAGGTCGCAGCGCTGTCACCTGGGACGGCACCCACATGCTTGTCTGGGGAGGCGAGGACGATTTCGGAGTGCTCGGCGACGGGAGCCTCTACCACCCGGCGAGCGACACCTGGTCCAACGTGAGCGCGACCAACGCGCCGAGTGCGCGCTCCTCCTGCACGGCGGTCCTCGGCGCGGACCGGAGCCTGGTGTGGGGCGGCTACGACGGTGGCGGCAATCCGCTCGGCACGGGCGCCCGCTACAACCGCTCTACGGACACCTGGAACAACATCACGACTACAGGAGCGCCTTCGGCCCGGTATCGCCACACGGCCACATGGGACGGCGAACGCATGCTCATCTGGGGCGGGCTCGGCTCGGGCGCGAACCAGTTCTTCAACGACTTCTTCGCGTACACCCCCCCGAAGTGACCGGGCCTCCCGAGGTTCTCGCTCGAGCCTGACAGCTACCGCCTGAACTCTCGCGCTTCTTCGGTCCGGCATGCTCTGCCGGGAACCCAAGCCCGCCCCGACGCGCCGCTGGCGCGAGCCGGAGCGGGGAGCACTCCACCACGTGCTCCTGCGCCACCTCCAGACCCCTTCCTCGTGACCGATGAGCGAGGGGGCCCGAGGCTGCCCGGCTTCGTGCGTCGCGAGCTCTACCAGCTCTACCGCTACCTCGACTGCGGCATCCTCGCCGCCGGCTTCGCGCGCGTGCACTCGTGCACTGCGCGAGCTGTGGACCCGCCGAGCTGGTGGCCTTCTCCTGCAAGGGCCGCGGCTTCTGCCCCTCCTGCTGTGCCGGCGCATGGCGGAGACGGCCATGCACAAGGTGCATTCTCGTCTGGCGAGCGGGGCCTTCCGAGGCCCGCGCCTCACTGCTTCGGCACCGGAAAGCCGCGGTCGCGCATCAGGGCGTCGATTGCGGCGTCGCGGCCGCGGAAGGTGCGGTAG
>JBEBGK010001156.1:0-1551 GCA_040081515.1 Chthoniobacteraceae bacterium | reverse complement strand
CGTTGTTGAAGACGAACCCGACCTCCTGCGCGCCCTCGCCAAAGTGCTGCGCGAGGAAGGCTATGCGGTGGATGTTGCCGAGGATGGGGACGTGGGCTTTCAGAAGGCGGAGAGCACGGACTACGACGCCATTGTGCTCGATGTCATGCTGCCGGTGATGGACGGCTTCGAGCTGCTGCGTCGTCTGCGCCTGACGAAGAGCACGCCGGTTCTCATCCTCACGGCTCGCGTCAAATCCGGCGACCGTGTGCGCGGGCTCGACACCGGCGCGGACGACTACCTGGCAAAGCCGTATGATCTCGACGAATTGCTTGCCCGTCTGCGTGCGCTCATCCGCCGCGCGGCTGGAAAGGCGAGCCCCGCCATTTCGATTGCCGATGTGGTCATCGATGTTGCCACGCGCCGCGTGAGCCGCGCGGGCGTGGAGCTGGCACTCACCGCGCGTGAGTACGCGCTCCTCGAATTCCTCGCGCAGCACCGCGGGCGTGTCGTGTCACGCACGGAACTTTACGAGCACCTCTTTGATGAGAGCGACGACACGCTTTCCAATCTGCTCGATGTCCACGTGTCGAATCTCCGCAAGAAGCTCGGACACGAATTCATCACCACGCGGCGCGGCCACGGCTACTGTATCGAATGAGGCTGACGCATTCCATCCGCTGGCGCATTCAACTCTGGCACGGCGCGCTCCTCATCGCCGTGCTTACGGGACTGGGCTTCGCTGCGTATCATTACCAGAAGACCAGTGAGCTGCGACGGGTGGATGACGAGTTGCGGCAGCGGGTTGCGCTGCTGATTAGCTCACTCCCTCCGGCTCAGGGCCGGCCACCCCGCGACCGACCGCCGCCCGAGCACCCCGGGGGCCCGCCGCCTGAGCATCCTGACGGCCGGCCGCCCGGGCCTCCCAAATTCCGTCTGCCAGCGAAGAGCGCGGCACTGTTTGGCCCGAAAAGTACGGATGGATCCTACTACGTGCTGTGGGCTCGATCCGGAGAGGAGTGGACGAGATCCGCGGGCGCACCTGTGGATGTTCCAAAGCCCGAACAGCCATCGCAAGGGGAGAGCAATTCCCTGGATCGGACCCGTGGCGTCTTGCGGGAAGCGTTTGCCTTCACTCCGCCGGGGGAGTGCTTCCTCGTCGGGCGATCCATCGAGCGGGAGATGGTAGCGTTGCGCCGATACGCGCGCTGGCTCGCGGCCATCGGGGGCGCGGTGCTCGTCCTCGGCCTCGGTGGCGGCTGGTGGCTCGCCGCAAGGGCGCTGCGCCCGATCGATGCGATCACTTCCACGGCAGGTCGCATCTCGGGCGGACGGCTGGATGAACGCATCAATGTGGCGGACACCGACAGCGAACTTGGCCAGCTCGCGACGATTCTGAATTCCACCTTCGCGCGTCTCGAAACCGTCTTCGCGCAGCAGGCGCAGTTCACCGCCGACGCCGCGCACGAATTGCGGACTCCGGTCAGTGTGATCATTTCCCAGGCGCAGCTCGGCCTCCGTGGTGAGCGCAGTTCCGCGGAGTATCGCGAGATGCTCGACGCCTGCCTGCGC
>JBEBGK010001155.1:0-1551 GCA_040081515.1 Chthoniobacteraceae bacterium | reverse complement strand
TTCAAAACTCTCCCACTCAATCCGGTCAATTGTTCAGCGCTTCCCTAGGAAGCCCGCCGGCCGGCCGCGGCCTTCCCCGCCGGGTCCGGTGCATGGGCGTGGACCCAGACGCTGTTCACGAGGCCGAGGGCGAACATGAGCATCACCGCAAAGGTGCCGCCGTAGCTGACCAGCGGGAGCGGGAGCCCCGTGATGGGCATGAGCGCGATCGTCATGCCGATATTCTGGTACACGTGGAAGAAAACCTGGGCGGTGATCCCTCCGACGATCAGCACGCCGAAGAGATCCGTGGATCGCATGGCCGTGAGAAGGCAGGCGATGAGCAGCACACCGAACGCCCCGATGACCGCGATGCCCCCGAGAAACCCCCATTGCTCGCCGATCGTCGCGAAGATGTAGTCGGTGTGCGCCACGTTCGCGGGGATGAGGCCGAGCTCGAGCTGGCTGTCCGGCGCCTTGAATCCCTTGCCGGTGAACCCCGCGGACCCGATGGCGATCAGCGACTGGTTCACCGCGTAGCTGGTCCCGCGGGGATCCACGTCCGGATCCATGAAGGTCACGATCCGGTCGCGCTGGTAGGGCTTGAGGGCGAAATTGATCACCAGCGGCAGCGCAGTGAGACCCAGCAGGATGACGACCATCAGCCATCGCAGCGGCATGCCGCAGAGCCACAGCATGGCGAGGACCGCCGGGACCCACACCAACGTCATGCCGAAGTCCGGCTGCTTGAGAATGAGCAACATCGTGGGGGCGACGATGATCCCGGTGCAGAGGATCCGCAGAGCCGGGTGCCACCGCGCAGCGAGGGTGAGAAAAAGCGCGACCGACAGGATGCCACCGACCAGCGCGATCTGCGATGGCTGAAAGACCCCGATGCCCGGGAGCCGCAGCCAGCAGGTCGCGCCGCTCTTGGTCACGCCGAGCCCCGTGTAAGTCATCGCGACGAGCGCGATGCTCACGAGATACATCGGCACGGCCGCCCACTTCACCCAGCGATAATCGACGAGCGTCACCGCGAGAAAGACGAACAGCCCGACGCCGACCCATTTTGCCTGCTGCTGCCAGTAGCGTTCGGAGGGATGGACGTAGGAAGCCCCGTGGATGAAAAGAATCCCCGCCAGCGAGATCACAATCACGGCTGCGAACAGCAGCCAGTTCATGCCGAGCAGTTTTCTGAGGAGTGGCGTCATCCGGGCGCGCGTGGCCTCTCAGGCAAATTTCGGCACCGCCGCGAGGAGCTTCCGCGTGTACTCGTGTTGCGGATTCTCGTAGATGTCCGCCGCGCGGGCGCTCTCGACGATCTTGCCGTGATACATCACCAGCACGTGGTCGCTGATGTGCTCCACCACCGCCAGATCGTGCGCGATGAAAAGGTAGGTCAGCCCGAGTTCGTCCTGCAGATCCTGGAGCAGATTGACGATCTGCGCCTGCACGCTCACGTCGAGTGCGCTCACCGGCTCGTCGCAGATGATGAATTTCGGCGTCACCGCAAGGGCGCGGGCGATGCCGAGGCGCTGCCTCTGGCCGCCGCTGAATTCATGCGGATAGCGC
>JBEBGK010001154.1:0-1551 GCA_040081515.1 Chthoniobacteraceae bacterium | reverse complement strand
GTGTCGTGGATGCGAGTTCCGCGATCGCGGCGAAGGCGGACGTTTTCGCCCCGGAAGGCGGAATGCTGCGGGTGGCCGGGGTCGGCGGGGAGGAGCGCGCGTGGCTTGCGCGTTTTGATCGCGCGCAGTTCGGACCGATTGAACTGAACGGGCTGGTCACGATCGTCCGGCGCGAGACTTCGAGTGTGCATTTTGGCGGCGTGCCGTTTGGCACGCTGGGTGTGAACCTCGTGGGTGCGCCGGTGCTGGGCGCGTTTTCCTTCGTCACGTTCGATTTTCCGGGCGAGCGGCTGGTATTCTCGGGCGAGACCCCCTTCGTGCCGTCACGCGGCGCCGTGCGCATTCCGCTCACCGTCCGCGAATCGCTTCCTTATGTCCCGCTCCGCGTCGGCGGTCACACGATCCAGGCGATGGTGGACACCGGCGCCCGGGACGAGCTTTTTCTGAATGAAGGGATCGTCCGGAAATGGAAACTGGATTCGCTCGCCGATGCGGGCGGGACCTTCAAGGCGGCGGGGCTCGGCGGCATGATTCGGGGCAGGCGTTTCCGGCTGCCGGTCGTGCATCTCGGGCAGTTCCCGGTCGAGAACGTGTATGTGGACACGAGTTCAGGCCCCTGGCAGGCGCGCATCGGCTCGGAGCTGCTGGAGCGGTGGCGCTCGACTTTCGATTTCCGAGGCGGTGCGCTTTGGCTTGAGGCCCCGGCCCGCTAGCTTTTTAAACACACCATGCCATTGACCCCGAAACAGCTTCGCGCACGCCTCACCGGCGTCATCGCGTTCCCCGTCACGCCGTTCAAAGAGAACCTCGCACTCGATCTCGCCGGCCTCCGCCGCAACATCCGCAAGCTCTGCGGCCAGCCGGTGTGCGCCATCGTCGCGGGAGCCGGCACCGGTGAACTCCACTCGTTGTCGCCTGCGGAGCATCTGGCAGTGGTGAAGGCGACGATCGAGGAGGTGAAGGGACGGCACCCGGTGCTGGCCGGGGTTGGGTTCAGCCCGCAGACCGCGATCGACATGGCGCGTTCCTGCACCGCGGCCGGGGTGGATGGGATCCTCATCTTTCCGCCCTACTATCCCGGGGATCCGAATGATGACGGCATGCTCGCCTACTACCGTGGCGTTGCCGCGGCAACGAAGCGCGGAGTGATCATCTACAGCCGGGATCACGCGAACTTTTCACCGGCGGCAGTGGAGCGTCTCGCGACGATCCCAAATCTCATCGCCTTCAAGGACGGGCAGGGGGACATCCGTCGATTCCAGCAGATCATGGCGCGTGTGGGCGGCAGGCTGCACTGGATCGGCGGGGCGGGGGATGACTGCGTGCCCGCGTACTACAGCATCGGGATCCGCACCTACACGAGCAGCATCGCCAATGTCGCGCCGCTCCTCTCGTACGCGCTGCACGAGGCGGCGGCGAACGGCGGTGGCGCCGCGCTCGATCGGTTGATGCGCGAACTGGTCGTGCCGCTCTATGCCTTCCGCTCCCGGAGAAAGGGATACGAGGTGAGCGTGATGAAAACGATGATGGATCTCACCGGCCAGACCGGCG
>JBEBGK010000208.1:0-6315 GCA_040081515.1 Chthoniobacteraceae bacterium | reverse complement strand
TCAGCCGCGTGAGCGACCGCGGTTCCTCGACGCCGTCGGTGATGTCGGCCACGTCACCGAGCTTGATGGGCACGCCGCCGCGCGATGCGAGGTTGAGATCGCGGAAGCCGCTGACTTTCTCCACGCGACCGAGCGTGCGGAGCGTCAGCTCCCGGGTCGCCTGATCCACGCGGCCGCCGGGCACCTCGACATTCTGCGCGGCGAGCGCGGCGCGGAGGTCGGCGATGGTGAGGTCGTAGGCGCGCAGGCGATCCAGATCCACGGCGATCTGCACCGCCCGCCGTCGCTGGCCGGCAAGCTGCACGGCGCCGACGTTGGCGACGGTTTCGAGCCGCTCCTTGATCTGCCGCTGCGCGATGAACGACAGCTCCTTCATCGAGCGCTGCCCGCTCACGCAGATCTGCATGATGGGCGACGAATCGGAGTCGAACTTCGAGATGACCGGCGCCTCGATGCCGCGCGGCAGGCGCGGGAGGATCTGGTTCACCTTGTCGCGAACGTCCTGTGCCGCGGCGTCCTTCGTGCGCGAGAAAAGGAACTGCACGCTGATGCTGCACGCGCCTTCCGTGCTGCGTGAGGAGAGCTCGTCCACGCCTTCGATCGTGTTGATGACCTCCTCGAGCGGCTTCGCGACGGTGGTCTCCATCTCCTCCGGCGAGGCGCCCGGCAGCGCGGCGGAGATCGTGATGCTGGGGATGTCCACGTTCGGGAACTGGTCCACGCCCATCTCGCGCAGGCTGATCCAGCCGACGACGAGGAGAAAAATATTCATCACCGCGGCAAAGACCGGGCGGCGGATGCAGAGGTCGGCGAGGGTCGTCCGGCCCGCGGGTTGGGGCGGGTTCCCGCTCATTTGGGTGACACCGCGGTACCCGGCTGCACTTTCGCGAGGCCGCCGACGATCACCTGGTCGCCCGCCTTCAGGCCGCTGAGCACGGCCTGCTCTTCGCCACGTTTCTCGCCGAGCTGCACTTCCCGGGGGACCGCCTTGCCGCCTGCGATCGTGAAGACCTTGTTCACGCCGACGAACGTGGTCACTGCATCCGCCGGAACCACGAGCACGGGCGCGGCCCCTGCGACGATGATCTCGCCCCGGGCAAAATTGTTCGCCTTGAGCGCGCCATCCTTGTTCTCCACGCGCGCCTCGATTTCCACGCCGCGTGTGGCCGGGTTCACGGCGGGGTTCACCCAGGTGATGCGCCCCTCGAAATCCCGCTCCGGCCACGACTCGACATGGAGCCGGACGGTCTGGCCAGCACTGACCCGCGGGCCGTCGCGCTCGGGCACTTCGCCGCGGAAGCGCAGCGTCCCAGCGTCCACGATGGTGAACATCACCGTGCCGATGCGCGCGAAGTCGCCCTCCGTCACGGCCCGCGCCGTGATGCGCCCGTCGAAGGGCGCCAGCAGCGTGCTGCGCTTGAGCGAAGTCGTCGCGCCGCCGAGTTGTGCCTTCGTGGCTGCGACCTCGGCGATCGCGGCCCTCTGCACGGCGAGCGCATCGTCGTAGGCGGTGGACGAAACCGCGCCGGTCGAGCGCAATTTGTCCAGCCGCTCAAGATTCACCGTCGCGTTGTCGGCGTTGATCTGGGCCTTGTTGTGATTGGCCGTCCACATGTTCACCATGCCCTGGTAGCTCGCGGTGTCGATCTGCGCGAGTTCCTGGCCCGCCTTCACCGCATCGCCGATCTCGACGAGTGTTTTCTCGATGCGTCCCTCGACTTCCGCGGCGAGCCGCGCCTCCTGTGCGGGGAGCAGGGTTCCCACGAGCAGGATGCGCTGCTCCCACTTCACCTCGCGCGCCTCCCCGAGTGTCACCGCGACCGGTCCGCCGGGTCGCTGGCGCGGATCGGGCGCGCCGGCAGGCTTGCAGCCGGCGAGGAGCGGGATGAACGCTGCGGTGATGATTGCGCGGAACATGCGGCGGACGATGCTGGGACGGCGGGCGTGAGGTCAACCCCGCCGCCGCGCGCACGTTGTGGGGAAAAACCGGCGCGCCGGCGAAATCAGCACGCGCGGTCGTGGACGGCGGATGATGGCGCCCGGCACTGGACGCGGGGCGTATGGAACCCTAGCATGCCACACATGAGCACCGCCGTTTTCGACGAAGCCGTCGCCGACAAGGTCCTCGCCGGGGAACGCATCTCACGGGAGGACGCGCTGGAACTTTACCGGCTTCCCCTGAATGAACTCGGCGAGCTGGCGAAATTCCGGCGCGACCTGGCGAAGCGCGATGCGTTCGACGGACGCGGCAACGACATCGTCACCTACATCGTGGACCGGAACATCAACTACACGAATGTGTGCAACGTGTACTGCAAGTTCTGCGCGTTCTACCGGACGGAAAAGGACGCGGACCACTACGTGATGACGCTCGAGGAGCTCGATCGGAAACTCGACGAGCTGACGGCGATCGGCGGAGTGCAGATCCTGCTGCAGGGCGGGCATCACCCGAAGCTCGGCATCGACTATTACCTCACGATGCTCGCGCACATCCGGCAGAAGTATCCGCACATCAACGTGCATGGATTCAGTCCGCCGGAGTTCCAGCATTTCTCGCAGGTGTTCGGGATGCCGCTGCGGGAGGTGATTCAGCGATTCAAGGACGCAGGGCTCGGGAGCATCCCGGGAGGCGGGGGCGAGATCCTCGTGGACAGCGTGCGCGAGCGGATCGCGCCGCTGAAATGCAAGAGCGATGCGTGGCTGGAGGTGATGCGCGTCGCGCACGGGCTCGGGCTGCGATCGAGCTCGACGATGATGTTCGGGCATGTGGAGACGGTCGGGGATCGCATCGAGCACCTGCAACGGCTGCGGGATTTGCAGGATGAGACGGGAGGGTTCACCGCGTTCATCTGCTGGACGTTCCAGGACATCAAGGAGGAGCGCACCAGCGCCGGGCACACGAAGCTGCGCGCGGAGCCGGTGGGCAGCAGCGAATACCTGCGGATGCAGGCGCTGAGCCGCATCTTTCTGGACAACATCGAGAACCTGCAGAGCTCGTGGGTGACGCAGGGGCCGCGCATCGGGCAGATCGCGCTGCACTATGGCGCGAATGATTTCGGAAGCGTGATGATGGAGGAGAACGTGGTCTCGAGCGCGGGGACGACGTTCCGGCTGAACACGTCTCAGATCGAACGTCTCATCCGCGAGGCGGGGTATGAGCCGCGCCGGCGGGATAATTGGTACCGATTGCTGAACTAGTGCTCAGTCAGTCGTGGCACGATGGCATCAAGTTGAGCACTGAGAACTGGGCACTGAGCACTGGACGCCTGTTGAAATACGGTCGGCGCGCCGTTCTTACCTCTTTGTCCTGCTCGTGCTCTTGCTCTTTTGCAGAGGTGAGGGCGGAGAGCAACAGCAAGACAAAGAGTAAGAGGAACAGCGTCTTTCGACAGGCTGTAGGCTAGACGCCGCGGGATACGAGGGTCTCGGCCTGGGCCTGCCAGATGTGCGGGCCGAATTGCGCGTCCACTTTTTTCATGAGCGCGGCGCCTGCGGATTTTTCCCGGAGCAACGCGAAGACCGTGCTGCCGCTGCCGGACATGAGCGCGCCTGCGGTTTCGGGCTGGTCGAGGAGCCAGCGCTTCATTTCGGCGAGCTGGAGGTATTTCCCGAAGACCGGGCGCTCGAGGTCGTTGACGAGTTCGCCCCAGCCGAACCGCTGTGGCGCGTAGGGGACGCCGGGGATTTCGATTGAGTCGCGCCATGCCCGATAGGCCCAGGGCGTCGGGACGGGAAACGGTGGCTTGATGAGCAGGAGCGGGAGCGCCTGGTCGAAGGCGCAGGGCTCCACGATTTCGCCCCTGCCGCGGCACCGTGCGGCGCCCTGTGCGATGAAGAAGGGAATGTCGCTGCCGAGCGCGGCGGCCATGCGGGAGAGTTCGGCCCGGGGCAGACGGGTCTCGAAGAGATGGTCGAGCGCAAGGAGCGTCGCGGCTGCGTCCGAACTGCCGCCACCGAGGCCCGCGCCGTGCGGCACCCGCTTTGTTAGTGTGATCCGGAGGTGCGGCCCGACGCCGAGCGCGCTGCAGAAGGAGTTCACGGCGCGCACGACGAGGTTGTCGCCGTCCGCCGGGAGGGACGGATCGCTGCATCCGAATTCCAGCCCGCCGGCGGACCGGCGCTCGATCTCGAGCGTGTCGGAGAGTGAGATCGGCGCCATGAGCGTCTCGATTTCGTGGAAGCCATCCTCGCGCTTTCCGAGGACGCGCAGGGAGAGGTTGATCTTGGCAGGGGCGGAGAACTCCATGCCTCAGGGCGCGCGGACGCCGCGTTTCAGGAAGCCGGCGTGCAGCGAGGTGCCAGGATCGACTTTCTTCGCCGGGCCGGCCGGGCCCTCGAGTGGAAAGCCGCGATTTGCCCACTCGAAAATGCCGCCTTCGAGCGCCTGCACGCGTGCGTATCCGCGGCGGACCCACTCGGCCGCGACGGAGCAGGAATCGTCGCCGACGGAATCATAGATGAGGAACGGGACGTTGTCTTTTTCGCTGAAGCCGAGAGTGGCCGGGGTGTCGGAGGGACGGACATGCCTGGCGCCGGGCAGATGGCTGACGTCGTATTCAGCCTCGGGGCGGATATCGACGACGACGGGCTTCTGGTCCTCTTTGCGATCGAACCACTCCTTGAGTTCCTTGCCGGTGATGCGCGGGGCGGTCGGGTATCGTTTGCGGATGGATTCCTTCACGCGCTCCCATCGCCACTCAGGATAAGCGAGCCAAAGGGCGCCGCCAACCGCAGCCACCATGATGAGCTGTGTGATCCCGAATGGTGAGAAGAGCTGGCGAAGGCTGCCTTTCCTCATCACTCATTGGAGACTGCTGCCCACGGGGTGCCGCCGTTTCTGCGCCGTGGATTTTCCCTCGACGAGGCGCACGATGGAGCCGTCGGGATTCACCCGGAGGCCCAGTTCGATCTCGCCTTCGGCGGGGATGGGCCTCGACCAGCGCGCGACCCAGGCCGGTCGCCCGGTGGCGAGGGCCGGCTTTTCGAGCACGAGCGAAACGATGTGTGGCGCATTCGAGCCCTGCGTGCGGAGGTAATCGGTGGCGATCTTTGCCGCCCGGACGACATCGACAGGCGGCGCTTCCCCGGCGGATGCGGGCCGGGTGAAAGCGAGCGCGGCAAGCGCGGTCAACGCGAGCGCCGGGGCGCGGAGCAGGGTGGGGAGGAGTGCGTTCATATCCCGAGCACTTTCTTCACTTCGTTCAATGTTCCCGCGCTGCCGAGCTTCTTGTTCTTGTGCGCGATGAACTTGGCGTATTCATCCATGAAAGTCTTCCCGGGCGGGCGAAAATCGAAGTCGCCGGGTTTGTCGCGGAAATACTCGCGGTGAACGCGGGTCCAGACGAGTCGGCCATCGGTGTCGATGTTCACTTTCGTCACGCCGAGCCTTGCCGCGGGGAGATACTCCTCCTCATTCACGCCGCAGGCGCTCGGGTCGAGCGTGCCGCCGGCGGCATTGATGCGTGCGACCTCCTCCTTCGGGACGCTCGAGGAGCCGTGCATCACGATGGGCACGGGGGGCAGTCCCGCCGCCTTCACCCGGTCGCGGATCTGCTCGATCACCTCGAAGTGAAGCGACTGCTGGCCCTTGAACTTGTAGGCGCCATGGCTCGTCCCAATCGCAGCCGCGAGCGCATCGCAGCCCGTGCGCTTGATGAATTCCACGGCCTCCTCGGGGTTCGTCAGGCAGGCGTTGCCCTCGTCCACCGCGATGTCCTCCTCGACGCCGCCGAGCATCCCGAGTTCCGCCTCGACGCTCAGGCCTTTCTTATGCGCGCGGTTCACCACGCGCTTCGTAATTTCAGCGTTCTTGTCAAAGGGATCGTGCGACGCGTCGATCATCACGGACGAATAGAATCCGCTCTCGATGCAATCGTAGCACGTCTCCTCGTCGCCGTGATCGAGGTGCACGGCGAAAATCGCGTCTGGGAAGATCTCCTCGGCAGAGCGGATGATGGCCTCGAGCATCCGCTTCTCGGTGTACTTTCGCGCGCCCTTCGAGATCTGGATGATGAAGGGCGCCTGGCTGTCGATACATCCTCGGAAAAGCCCCATGGTCTGCTCGGCGTTGTTGATATTGTAGGCCCCGATCGCGAACTTCCCGTATGCGACCCTGTATAGCTGCGCTGTTGTGACGATCATTGGCTGGAAGTGGAACGGCAAGAACCGCCCCGCGGCAAGCGCCGATTCGATCCCCGGCAGACTAACTGCAAGTGCAGGAATTTGCTTTCGCGCCCGCGGCAGAGGGGTCGCCAGAACGCGGACGGGCGGCGGAGAGTGACGAGTCTGCTCACCCGAGCGGCTTGATGCGGAGGT
>JBEBGK010000207.1:0-6320 GCA_040081515.1 Chthoniobacteraceae bacterium | reverse complement strand
TCTGCCCGACGAGCATGTTGTGGTTCACGTTATTGTTGTATTGAACAATCGTGTTGCTGGTGAGCGGGGTGTAGCTAGTAGCGATCTTCGGCACGATCACACTGCCGGACCTCCCCGTCGCCGGCATGTCCCCCGTGAACACCGTGAACGACGTGCTGCCATTGACGGTCTGCACCTCATAGACCCCATCGGCTGGACGAGTGCCCACGCCGGTTCCGGTGACAGTTCCCGTGCCGGCGGTCGGTGCCACCGTGCAGTTCGACAGAACGGTGAACGTATTCGAGCCGGTCACGGTCACCGTGAACGGGTTGATGATTGACGGTGAGAAGGTGCCCCCGCTGACGCCTGATATCGTCACAGACTGCCCGGTGCTCAATCCATGCGGAACACCGGTCGTCACCGTGCAGGGATTGCCGACCGCTATCGAGGCGATCGATACGACGGAATTGCTGGCGGTGAGGAAATCGAGATAAACCTTGCTCTTCATCGTCGTGGCGCTGACGGGCGAAGGAATGGGGACGTCGGTCGCGGGTCCACCCGTGTTCACGGTCAGGGTATTGCTCCCCGGTGGTTGCGAGTACGTCACGTTCACCATGCCCGTGGCGTTCACATCCAGAAGGCTGCCGCCTTGGATGTTGCCGGTGTTGGGCGTTGACGGCGAGGCGCAGCTCGTTGCTATCACAAACGAGGTCGGATCGATCACGGTGACGGGAAATGCCGTTCCCATGGCCGGGGTAAAGGAGCCCCCGCTCAGCCCGGAGATCGTCACACTATCACCGTTCACCAATCCGTGCGGCACCTGCGTCGTCACGCGGCATGGATCCGTGGACACACGCCAGAAGGTGTAGCTCGTGGGCGGCGAACTGCAACTGATCGGCACATTGCCCGTGGTCGCAATGGTGAAGGTGTTGGCATCGACATAGGTGGCATTTACGGTCGCGTTGGGGCTGCTGCTAAAGACCCCTCCGTTAATGCCGTTCAGGACGACTTGGGTCGAGGTTCCGGCTCCCATAGGGTCCGGGATATTGTGGCCTGCAGCGGTCACGAGGCAGGCTACCCCAGTGGCACTGGCATCGACCTTCGTGACTTGGAAAATGCGGGTCGCACCAATATTGACGGTGAAGGTGTTGGAGCCGGTCACCGTCGCCAATTTCACTCCAGAGTTGATCGCCATGTCAGTGAAGGTTCCTGACAATCCGAAAAACCACACTCGCGTCCCCGACACAGTTGTGCCAGGCATTAAATCCAAACCGTGCGGCTGCGTGGTCGTGATCTGAATCGGACTCGCCCCCGTTGCGACGCTTGAGACGTTCGTGTGAGTAGCCGCAAGCGGCAGGGTCGCACCAATTGAGTAAGTCGTGCGTGTGGGGTTCGTCGCGGGATTCGACGGGCTGTTGAAACTCAGGCTGACCGAGAATCCGTTGCTGAAGTCATTCAAACCGGAGGTGGTGGTGATCCGGAGCTTGTTCGCATTGATCGTGTCCGCCGGGAGCTGCACGTAGGTCCCGGTGTAAGGAAGAGCCGGGAAAGCCCGTGCAGTGCCGGTGAGCCGGAGCATCGGCTCGCGCTGCTTGCCAAAAGCATTCCGATCCGCAGGCGTAAACTGCCCTTGAGAGAGTCCAAAGCTGCGGGCCTCGCCGTCGAGGAGGATCTGCCGGACGACCGCAGCAAGATCGCCGCGCACCCCGGAGCCGTTATTCTTCCACTTCTGGACGACCCGATAGACATAACCCGGGCTCGGGTCGCTGGTGACCAGGCGCTGGATCAACTGCCGGCAGATGTATGGCGGGACGTTGTCGTTGCTGCAAATGTTGTCGATCGCCCGCTCCAGTTCGACCAGCCCGTACTGGTCATACGGATGCGGGACCGTGCTGCCGGCGTTATCCGCCTGCGAGCCGGTGACCGCCGCAAGCGCCGAGGTGTAGGTCGCCGGCGTGACCGTCGCTCCGGTGACCGCCGCATTCGTGTAGGAGGTTGGTGCCCCGGTGCAGTTGATGAATTGATTCAGAGCGGGGCCGACATTGAACGCCGTCCCAGCCGTCCCAACAATTCCGGTCACAATCTGCATTCCATTGATTGGCGAACTGAATGCCCCACCCGTCACGTTCGAAATCCGTACCGCATCGCCCACCTTCAATCCGTGGACGGTCGAGGTGTTCACAACGCAAGGCGAGGCGAGCGTGATACTGGTCAGGGTCACCCGTGGCGTGAGGCCTGTTGCAGGAGGAGCAACCACATTGTTGAGAAGGAGCTTCGCATTGACGTTGTCGTGCTGCGTGGGAACGAGAACCATCGCGTTCAAATAATCCGCCGTGTTCGTAAGGTTCGCAGGCAACCGGCCGTTTCCCTGGTTCGACTGCGCGTAACTCCAGCCCGTCAGCAGGGAGGAGAGGCCGAGAATCGTGGGCTGCGTGTAAGTGGGGACGATCTCCGCGTTCGAGTTCAGGACGAACTTGCCGTCGTCCCACACGCGATTGATCCCCACCGAGAAGAGTTGCATGATCTCGCGGGCGTAGTTCTCGTTCGGATGACGCCCGATGGTGAGATCCGCCTTCTGATTGTTGCGCATGTCTAGGTAGAGCCCCATCGCAGGCGTGAGCGTCACGCTCTTCAGGACGCCGCGGAAATTGCCGCTGTCCGCGAGTCCCGATGTCGGCAGGCAGTAGTCCACCAGGTTGTCGTAATAGTCCGCGAGCACACGGGCGTTGGATTGCAGCGGTCCCGTGTTGTTTGCCCATGAGACCACCAGGATTTCGCTCAGCGCGAACGCAAGCCGCTGGCGCAACTGATCCTGCCCGGTGATGGAGTATTTCCACCATGCATCCGTGAACAGGCTCGTGGGATACGGCGTGTTGATGTCGGCGGAAAGGCCCGCGACCACGTCGTTCGAGGAACGGCTCGCAGGCTTGGTGAGTTGATCGTCGATCCAAGGGGAAAACCCATTGGCCTTCACGTAGGCGACATCCGCCGGGCTTGCGCCGAAAGTGGCCTGGTTCAGGAAACGGGCGGCATGTGCGTCGTTATTCGCCAAGTCCGTGGCCGCAGGTTCCGGGTAGGCCGTCGGCTCCGGCGGAACTTGTGAACCATCCACGCGGTTGAGGTTCCCGCGGATTTCACCCGCAGGATAGTTCACCGAATGGACGTTCAGATAGACCTTGCCCCCGGTGATTGCATCCCGGATCTGCTGGATCGTGGTGAAGGTACCGCCTGTGGCGAAATTCCATATGTAGCCGCCGTCCGCCGTCCTCAATTCCGGGTGGAACGCATCAATGTCGTCGATATCAAACACAATCTCGCCGGCGGGATGGCTCGCAAATGCGTCGGAGTGGAGATGGTAGCCCGTCCTCGGAGATGAGAGGTTCTGGTAGTTGAAATACAGGATCGCCTGCGTCTGCGCCGCGTTGACCTGAAGGTTCGCGGAACCGCTCGACTTGGTGGTCGCCGAGCCTTGCGGGCCGAGGTTCGCCGAATAGAGCGTGCCAGTCACCGGAGCCACGTTCGGATAATCGTACGGCTGGAAGATGTAAGTGGGAACGGTGCCGCTGAGCGGATAGCCCTGAAGCGCGGCCCCGCCGTTGGGAATCACCGGTGTCGCGCCGTGCGGATTGACGTCACCGACCACCGAGGGAACGGTGCCGATGTCATCCTGGCACCAGCCCAAGGCCACGTAATCGTCCGCATCGGTCCCGGTGTTGTGCAGAACGTCGAAATAGTATTTCCGGCCCGCGACCAGGGACAGCCATTCACTTTGCCGCGCCCCGGTGGCCGTCGCATTCGCGACCGAGGTCGGTCCGACCGTGCAGTTGGATTGCACCGTGAACGTGGTGGCTCCGGTGACGGTGACGACGTAATGCCCGTTGATCGCCGGACCGAACGTGCCACCGGTGACGCCACGGATTTCGACGGCATCGCTGTTGGCCAGTCCATGGGCCGTCGTCGTAGTCACGACGCAGGGATTGCCGGTCGAAATGCTCGAGATGGCGGCCGGAGCCCACACCTTCTTGCCGGTGCTCGCGCTCACCCGCGCACGGCGCACCCGGTTGACGGATTCCGAATCGGTCGAAATCCACAGTTCCGCCGAGTTGTTCGCAGCCAGCCAGAAGTAGTAATTCCCCGTCTTCGGCGGGACAACGTAGCCGCGAAGGCGACGCGAAGTGTTGTCCGGGTAGTCCGTGTCGTCATCGAGGGTCGCGATCGTCCCATCCGATGTAATCGCCGAGCCTGCGAGCGTCTCGCGGGTCACGCTTCCCACGGGGTAGATGGTGAAGTTGATGATCGAACTTCCGGTCACCGCTCCGCCGGCGGCGGAGTTCACCGCATTCACCGCGACGTTGTAGGTGCCCGCCACGGTCGGCGTCCCTGTAATCGCGCCGGTGACCGGATTCAGCGACAGCCCGGGCGGAAGCGGGCCGCTGTTGACGTCCGGCGCATAGGTGACCGCCCCGCCGATGTTCGGGGTGGCGATGCTCAGATTGAAGGGCACACTCACGTAACCGACCGCGTCCAGCGCATTGGTGACCGCCGTGAATTTGTCAGACTGGGCGGGCGCCGGGAAGAGCCGCCTCTTCGGGATGATCTGCTTGGGCTGGCTCGCACTCCACCAGAAGAGCTTTGCCTCCGCCCCGCCGCTGTTGTTGTAATAATGGATCTCGATATCATAGAGCACGCCACCAGTGAGGTCGATTGAGTTGACCCACTCCGTCGCGCTCTGGTTCACCCACTTGTCGATCAGCAGGACGCCGTTCACCCACACTTTCGCGCCGTCGTCGCTGCGGAAGTCGATGAAATACTTCTCCGAATACTGCGGCAGAATCTGGCCCGTCCAACGGACGGAAAATGCGTTAAGTGCTGCCGGCGACGACATTCCCCGCGGACCAACGGTGGCCGTGCTCGCCCATCCGTTACCATTGTTCGCAGCAGTGCCCGTCGTGAGCGTGGCGGCGTTGAGCGCCGTCGGTACCACCGTACAATTCGAAGCAACCGTGAATGTCGTCGAGTTGATGACCGTGACGACAAACGTTCCGTTGATCGTCGGGCTGAAAGTTCCGCCGGTCACACCTGCGATCGTCACAGAATCAAGCGACGTGAGTGAGGTGTCCCGCGTGGTGGTGATGGTGCAGGGGTTGCCCAGCGAAATGCTCGCAATGATGGGACTGGTTGTCGACCCGTTCGCAGTCGTTCCGAAGTCAACCACCGCATCGGTGCGGGTCATCTCCGCCGTCCCGGCGAAGATGCCCTGCTGAGTCGCATAATTGCTGCTTGAAGCGTTTTGGTAAGCCGCTGTGAGCCCAGTGCCATTGGCGATGCCGCCCGGATTAATTACCACGCTGCCGGCCGGACCGACGGTATATCCGGTCCCGGCGAGTGCCTTCACGATGGCCGTCACATTGCTTCTCCGGCTTGCGTTGAATCTCGGATTGATGGTCAAAACGATCTGACTGACCCCGGGCGCGAAATTCGCCGCGGGAACCAAGCCGTCGTAGTCGGTTCCCTCGATCGCGGAACCCGATTTCTGCAGGGGGACGGCGAGGGAGTAAAAGTCCAGTATTCCGCTCCGCGAGACCGTGACCGAACCCGTCTCGACCGGGGGGGTGACGGCATCCGCCGGCTGCGTGGCGCTCGGTTTCGTGACGTTTACCGTCACCACGACCGGAGCGGCGATCGCATTCCCCAGCGCGGTGGCATCAGGCGTAGTGCCGTTGCTCTCCAAGCTGTTCGGATTGAAGCCCGTAATTTTCTCCGCCCAGTCGCTCACGCCGTCGCCATCCGTGTCGTTATCATCCACGCGGACGCGGGAGAAACAGTTCGCCAGGTATGGAATGGTGATCTCGCCCTGTCCGCCATTGCCGGTCAGGGGTGCCCCTTGGATTGCCCAACTGGCCGGATTCGTAATCGTTGTGGTGCATTCCGCCCGGTAGCGCTTTCCGGCCTGCGTCGGGAATTTCAGGATAATCGCTCCCGGCGTCGTGACATTGTCCACTTCGGTGATGTTGATCGTCGCGGTCGGGCTGAACGGATTCGTCCCCGCCGCGATTTCGTCCTTGTTCTTGATGCCATCGCCGTCCGTGTCGGAATCGAGCCAGGTGGGGTTCCCAATGTCGGTCGTCGTCACGCCGTATTTCAGCCGCCAGACGTCCATGTTCGTGAAAGTCATGTCCGCCATTGCGGGCGCTGCAATTCCGAGCATTGCGGTGACAAGCAATCCGGCACGTGCGATGCGCTCGGAAATAGAACGGTGGGGTGTCATTTTCATGGCATTCTTACGGGGTCATGCTGCCGCATTACGCGGCAATACGGTTGGGTGAGGGGGAAGTCCGAGG
>JBEBGK010001153.1:0-1562 GCA_040081515.1 Chthoniobacteraceae bacterium | reverse complement strand
CAGGCGCAGGTGGTCGTGATCTACCCAACGATCCGCACCGGCGAACCGCAGCACATTCGCTACCCGCTCGGCCAGACCATCGACGACCGCCTGCTCGGTGGCCTGAGGGAACGAGAGCAGCCGGGTACGCTCCGAAAAGATCGTCAGGAACCGATTGGCGAACCCATTCGAAAGCTCGCGTGCAGCGATGAGTGACAGCAGTTCCCCGGAGGTTACGGCTGCGCTCAGACCCACATGCGGGTTGCTCGCAGATATTCGGTTCGACTTCGTGGCAGGCTTGATCGGCACGCCGTCCCAGCAGTCGCGCAGCGCCGACGACAGGAGGTTCTCGTGGAACGAGGTGCCCTCCGGTAGTGGAAAGCCGATGGCCACGACGCTGCATGAGTGCCGCGTCATCACGCAGGAGGCCGTGAAGGCCGGAGTGGTCACGCAACTCGGGAACCAGGGACGATCGAGCGTCGAGAGCCGCATGGCGGTGGAGCTCATCCGCAGTGGTGCGATCGGGAAGATCAAGGAAGTCCTCATGTGGGAGAACAAGCCGCTGAACTGGTGGCCGAAGAACACGCAACTGCGCCCGCAGGGTGATCCGATTCCGGCATCTCTCGACTGGGATTTGTGGCTCGGCGTGCGCGAGCCGCGGCCTTTCCTGGAGAACACCTATCCCGAAGAACTGGCGCGCGTGGTTCGACTTCGGCTGCGGCGAGATGGGTGACATGGGGTGCCATCACTTCGACGCGACGTTCGACGCGTTGCAACTCACCGCGCCGCTGCGCGTGCGACAGACGACGCCCGGGAGCAGCGGACCATTATGGGGCGAGAAGCGCGTCGTGGAAATGGTCTTCGCCGGCAACTCCCGCACCGCCGGCGGCACCGTGCAGATCACCTGGCACGACGGCGGAATGGATCCGGACCGGAGCAAGATCACACTGCCGAAAGGCATGGGGGAGCTTCCGAAATCGGGCACGTATTGGGTCGGCGAGACCGGGTCGATCTTCAAGATTTACGGCGGCGCACCGGTCGTCGTGCCGGAGGAGAAGTTTCCAAAGGAGAAGTATCCCGCGGATTTCAAGCCGCAGAGCCATTACCACGACTGGGTGGACGCCGCGATTGCGGGTCGCAAGGCGTGTGATGAGTTCACGCATGGCGGTCCGCTGACGGAGACCGTCCTCGTCGGCGCAATGGCGGATCGGTTTCCGAACGAATGGCTCGAATGGGAGCGTGAGACGCAGACTTTCAAAAACCGGCCCGAGGCCACCGCGCTCGTCCGCCGGACCTACCGCGACGGATGGAAAGTGGCGGGCTTGGGCTGAGCCTGCCCGCCGTCCGTGCACGGGGCTGGCCCGTGCGGGAAAAAAGCGGATTGGGTATCCACATCCGATCTTGTGCAAGATGACCGGTCGAGGACACAACGCCTCCCCCAAAGATCGAAATCGCCATGACCAAACGCTTCCTTCCCCTTCTCCTGATCGCGTTGCTTTGCACGGCAGCCTGGCTGCGCCTGACGGCCGACGAAACGCGCGGCAAGGATCGCGCGACCGGAGCGCCAGCGGGACAACCGAAGA
>JBEBGK010000206.1:0-6353 GCA_040081515.1 Chthoniobacteraceae bacterium | reverse complement strand
GTGCGAGAGCTCGAATCGGAACGACGCGTGACCCTCGCAGGCGGGGCGAGCCCGCGGCTTGCGTTCCGCATCAGCGGCGAGCAGAGCGCCACCGTCCACGCATCGTTGCGCGCGGACGGTTTTGATTCGCTCGCGACCGACAACGAAGCATGGCTCACGCTGCCCGCCGCGCGAGCGCTCGACGTCTTCGTTCCCGAATCACTCGCGGTCTTCCGCCATGCCCTCGCCGCGCTCGACGGACTCCGCATCTTCCCGAGCAAGGACACGCCTTCGCCCTCCGCGTTCGATCTCGCCATCACGGACAAACCCGATGCACCGCCCGCGCGTGTTCTCTGCACCACGGGGATCGTGCCGGAGGATGTCGCTGCGCTTGTCACTCTCGATCAGAAAAGCGCCACCGCGATCGACTGGCGCCGCGAGTCCCCGCTGCTCCAGCACGTGAGCTTCGACGAGGTCATCTTCATGGAAGACCCCGTCACCGCCGCCGGCAAGGACGAGACGGCTTTTGCAAATCTCGGCTACGAGATCCTCGCGCAGGGACCGCACGGTCCGCTCGCACTGCTCCGCAGCGAGGGTGAGAATGCACGCATCCACCTCCTCTTCCACCCGCAGAGGAGCACGCTCCCCTTCCGCGTCGCATTCCCGATCCTCGTCGCGAATCTCGTCGAGCACGCGCGGAAGGCCGCCGGGCTTTCGGAATCCGCCGCCGTGGCAACCGGCGTGCTGCCCGTGCAGAGTTTCGGTGCGGGCTCGAGCGTCACCGTGCGCGGCCCCGGAAAATTCGGACGCACTGAACGCACGGACGACCGAGGAATGGTGAGCGGCATCCCGGCCCCGCGGGCCGGCGAATATCGCCTCACCGCAGGCAGTATCACGCAAACAATCGGCGCCAGTCTCCTGAGCACTTCCGAAACAAGTCTTGCAGCCGTGAACGAGATGGAGTTCGGGGACCGCATCTCCGTCGCGGCTGCGAACGTCGCGCCAAAAGCCGACAAGTCCCTCTGGTGGACACTGGCGCTGTCCGGATTCGTCGTGCTGCTCATTGAGTGGTGGTGGTTCCAGCGGCGTCCGGTGTAGCAGGCTCCATCGCGACGGACGTGCAGGCGCAGACCCGCATTCAGAAGGCGCTCACGGAGATCTCCAGGTACGCGAAATCAGTGTCGTCCGGTTTGCCGGTCTTGCGCGTGAATTCACCGGGCGTGAAGTGCGCGTAACCGGCGATGGCTTCGACCTTGGATGAAATGGCGTAGCGGGCGCGGATGTCGAACTCGTGGCCGATGAAGTTGCCGCTGTTGCCCTTCTTGTCCCGCAGATTTGCATTGGACCACCGGTCAGTGTCGCTTGCCAGCCAGTAGAAACTGTAGCCGGCATCCACTCGCAGGTTCTTGCCAGGCTGAATCTCCAACCGGACCTTGGGAGTGCTGATGTTCGACCAGTCGATGTAGTCGTTTGCCGACCATGGTCGTCCGAATCCGAAATATCGCTCAAACCGTTGGTCCTTCTGATCGCCCGGATCGCGGTCGCCGCTCGCGTAACCGTAAAAGGCGCTCACACGCGGCTGCCACGCATGGGCGAATGTGTAGCCAATCTCGCCCGTGAAACCAAAGGCACGATGCTGCTCCGGTCCGTTTCTTCCGAATTGATACACCGCGTCGAAGTCGTAGTCGAAACCCGTGTCCCCGAAAAGACCGTAGCCGCGAAGCGCGAGGGAGTGAATGGACCGGCCGGGCAAGCCGGCGAGCGTGTCCTGCTGGAGGCTGAGGAAATACGGCTCAAGAGTGATGATATCCGACCACCCGCGCCAGTGTCCGATTGCGGCGTAGAACCACTGACCGTCCTTCGGTTCGTCGAACTCGTACTTCAGGCGCTCCAATGGTTGCAAAGCGAGGAGATCCAATTGCCAGTCGTTCGCGTCCTGCCCCAGGGTGAGACGAAAACCCTGAAAGGTGTTCGTGGTGTTGCGCCATTGGTTGTTCGCGATCAAGCGGCGATCCAGAAACTCGAAGGCCATGCGACCCGCGCGGATGCTCAGGGGCCGCTCGTTGCCGAGCGGATCGGAACCCAATGCGTCCGGAAAATGGAGTTCCGCATAGGCTTGGATGAACTCGAACTCGTTCACATCCCGGTCATCGCGCGGATATTCGCTGCCATACCGACGCGAGTCCTCGAACTCGACGGCGAATCGAAAGGGATCGAGTTTTTCCCGGACTTTCAGGAAGGCGCGGGTTCTCAGCAGGTGCAGATCGTCCAACCCGGGGCGAGGGCGTCTCGCATCGTCATCGCGATATTCGTACCGGTATCGGAAATCGAGGCCGACATCCAGCCAGTCGTATTGCTTGAGCCGTTCAGTTCCCGTGTCGCTGAGCCGACGGACGTATCGCGGCGGATCGGTGTCGCGCTTGGTTCCGTAGCTGCGTGCCTCGCGGTAGAATGTGGATTTGCCGGCCGTGCTTTTCGGACGCACAGGGGCGCCCCTGCTGCCAGGTTTGGTCTGCGCATTTTCCGCTGCGGCAAGAGCAACGACTGCGGATAGCAGCGCGATGCTGCCGGTGAGAGTGGATTTCTTGAACATGGTGTTTGGATACGCTGTGCGTCCGCACACCTCCGGTGGTCCGGTCGGCGAGTGGTGATGTTTTTTTGGAGATAATCCCGGCTCGTGCCGGTGGAAAATTTAGAGATCGCCGCCGTAGGCGATGAAGCGGCGGTAGTGGGTGAGAATTTCCACGAGCGCGAGGAGGAAGGCGCCCCGCTGGAGGTGCATGGGCGCTTCGGTCGGCGATTCGAGGATGATCTCGAACGACTGAGGCCGCGCACCCGGCGGCGCGCTGAGGATGCCATCGTAGGCAGTGTGAATGATTCCTTCCTCGGCGTGGAAGCCGTCAATTTCGATCCGACGATCCACTGGGAGCGCAGCTTCGGCGGTGGCGAGCGCGGGACGCAGCAGGTACTGGGTGAGAGTGGAGCCGCGGGCAAAGCCGTAGAACCCCTCGCTGGTGTCGTCGGAATGCAGCGAGATGTAGCCGTGATAGCGCTCGCGCAGGATTTCCTTTTCGAGCAGCGCCACCTCCGGCTCCGTCGAGCCGCGCCAGAATTCGCGATTCAGGTCTTTGCCGCTGCGTGCGTGGCGCGTCCGATCCTCGTAGCCGGTTGGATTCACGAGCGGATAGACGTGCAGTTCGTAGCCGCGCCCGCGCACCGGAGAAGTATCCAGCGCACGGACGAAATCGCACAGCGCAAAGACGCCCGCCGGTTCGTCGCCGTGGACGCCCGCGAAAATCCCGACCTTGATTTCCGGTGTCTCGCCGGGCCGCTTGAAAACGAGGCGCGGCATCCAGTAACGCGAGCCATCCGCGTTCCAGTATCCGACAGATTCCGCGCGCCACGCATAGGAGCACTCGGCGACGCGGCGGACGAGCGGCAGCAGGAGCTTGCGCAGGGACTGCCGCGGGTTTTCGGGCGAAGCGTCCTGCACACTCGCTGGAATGGCGTGGTCGAGAAGGTCGAGCGCAGTCACAGCGTATCCTCCTTCCGTGCAACGGGCGCGGCTTCCTGCTCCTCTGGCAGGCGGGTTTTCTCCGTGGCCTCGACTTGCGTCACGCGGCCATCGTGGATGGTGAGTTGCACGCTGCCGTAGCGCATGGCGGCGACTTTGCGGCGGATGAGTTCGACCCAGGGTTCGGGTGTGTGCGGTTTGGTTGCGGTCATGGTTTGCGATGTCATGCGTTGGTGAGGCCCCATCGGCGGCGGAGGAACCGCTCCCAGGGGCTGAAGAGAGCTTTGTCGGCAGCGAAGCCGATGAAGATGATGACGAGCATGAGGCCGACGACTTGGTCCATGGCGTGAAGTTCGCGGCCATAATGGAGCAGGTGGCCGAGACCGAATCCGCTGAGGATGGTGACGTAGATCTCGGCGGCCATGAGCGAGCGCCATGCGAAGGCCCAGCCTTGCTTCGCGCCGCTGACGAGGTGCGGAAGCGATGCCGGAACAAGCACGCGGATCCAAAGGTGCAACCCGCTCGAGCCCATCGTGGAGGCTGCTTCGCGATAGAGCGGCGGGATCTGCCGGATGCCGTGCTCGGTGGCGAGGATGACCGCCCACACCGTGCCCATGACGACGATGAAAAGCATGGAGGTCTCGGTCTGTCCGAACCACAGCAGCGCGAGCGGCACCCAGCAGACGCTGGGCAGCGTTTGCAAGCCGAGAGCGACGACCCCGAGTGTGTTCCGGGCGAGACGCGAGCTGGCGGTGAGCATCCCGAGCGGCAGGCCGATGGCGAGCCCAGCGAGGTAGCCGGAAAGGAGCCGCCGCATAGTCACTAGGGTGGATTCCCACAGCGAGCCATCGCGCACGGCTGCGACAAGGTAGGAAACGACGGCGCTGGGCGCGGGGAGCAGGACGGCGCTGGTACCGGCGTGCCGGGCGGCGTATTCCCACCCGCCGAACGCAGCCGCGAAGATGAGGACGATGAGGGCTGCGTGTCTCATATCATAGGTGCCTCCGCTTCCTCCGGGGCGAGGATGGTCTTGAGTGCCGCAGTGATCTCACGGGCGGTCTGCGCGAGGGCGACGTCGTTGAACTCGCGGGGGCGCGGCAATTTCACCGCAAACTCGCGGCAGATGCGACCGGGGCGCGGGGAGAATAGGAGCACGCGGTCGCCGAGGCAGACGGCTTCGCGGACATTGTGCGTCACGAAGAGGATGGTTTTTTTGCGCGCGGCATGGATGCGCTGGAGGTCGCCGTAGAGATGCTCGCGGGTCATCGCGTCGAGCGCGGCGAACGGTTCATCCATGAGGAGGACGCGTGGGTTCGGCGCGAGAGCACGGGCGAGGGCCACGCGTTGCTTCATGCCGCCGCTGAGTTCGTGGATGTTGGCGTGCTCGAAGCCCTGGAGGCCGACCAGTTGGAGGTAGTACGCAGCGACTTCCCTACGCTCGTTGTCGCTGAGGCCGGGCTTGAGTCGCAGGGAGAAGAGCACGTTCCCCAGCACATCGAGCCATGGGAAAAGCGCGTGTTCCTGGAACATGACGGTGCGGTCGCGGCCCGGCCCGGTGATGGGCTGGCCGTCCACCTCGGCGTCGCCGGTGAAGCCGCGTTCCAGCCCGGCCACCACGCGGAGGAGCGTGCTCTTGCCGCATCCGCTGGAGCCGACGAAGCAGACGAATTCACCGTCGGCGACCTCCAGATCGATGTCGCGCAGGGCGTGGACGGTGCCGCGTCCGGTTGTGAACGTCTTGTTCACACAGCGCAGGCGGATTTTTGCTGCGGACGGCGTGGTCAGTTCGGTTTCGAGGCTCATGGCTTTGCGAAGAGGTTCGTAAGGTCAGCCTCAGCCGGCAGGAGGCCGACGGAGCGGGCATCGCGCATCGCGGTTTCAAAGTCCTCGCGCTTCAGAGCGGTGGTGAATTTCAGTCGCGGCCAGGCATGGTCGAAGAGCGCGGCGGGGATTTCCTTGCCCGTGGCCTTCTTGAGGGCGGCGGTGATTGCGGGCTTGGCAAATGCGACGTCGCTGGCAACTCGAACGGTGAGTTCTTCGTGCGCGGCGACAAATTTCCTCAGCAACGCGGCCTTCGTACTGAGCGCGCGCGTGCTGGCGGCGAGCAGCGTGATGAATGTGTCGTCCTGCGACAACAACCGCTCGGCGCCACCCTCCATCTCCAGCCGCGAGACCCACGGCTCCACCGTCCACACGGCGTCGAGATCCTTGCGCTTGAAGAGATCGAGCTGGTCGGGATTCTGCGTCGGGATGACGAAGGCGTCGCCCCCACCCTGCTTGATCTCGAGGCCGGCCGCTTTCAGCCATGCCCGCGCGGCCACGTCCTGCGTGTTCCCGAGTTGCGGAGTCGCGATTTTCTTCCCGCGAAAGTCCGCCGCCGTCTTCAGGCCGCTGCCGGGCTGGATGACGAGCGCCACGCCACCGCGCGCCGCGCCTGTGAGCACACGGATGTCGGCGCCTTTGGTGCGGATGTAGCCGTTCAGCACGGGGTTGGGGCCGACGTAGGTGGCGTCAATCGTCCCCGCCAGCAGCGACTCGATCGCGCTCGGGCCGGCGTTGAACGGATACCATTCGATCTTTGCGCCGGTGGCCTTTTCAAAAAAGCCTCCCGAGCCGTTCGTCTGTGTCTCGTGGTAGCCGATGAGGCCCTGGGCGTGCGTGATGTTCGGAAAAAAACCGATGCGGAGGACAGGAGCTTCGCCAGCGGTGGAGGTGCCCTTTTCCTCGCAACTCGCGAGGACAAGCGTCGCGGCCGCTGCGGCGATGTGATGGATGAAAGTGGTGCGTTTCATGGTGATGGTGTGTTTCTGACGGTGTGTGGCGCGGCAGTCTGGCCGCGTCGGTTCAGGCTCTGGTCGCT
>JBEBGK010001152.1:0-1564 GCA_040081515.1 Chthoniobacteraceae bacterium | reverse complement strand
CCGCCAGTGTCGTCAGGTGAATCCCCGCCTCCCGATCCGAGAAGGTGCGTCCGACGGACAGCGGCGAGTCCGCCATGCCAAACGGCGATCCCGGCGTCGTGTCGAGCAACTGCGCGTTCGACGTGCCACCCTGCGGAAAGCTCCACTGCAACACCACGCCCTTCGCCGCCCACGGATTCGAGTCAAAGAGCGAGCGTACCTCCGCCCAGTAGGTGCGCTGAGCGTCCTTCACGATCTGCAATGCGTAGCCATGCCCCGCCTCCAACCGCCCCGTGTCCATCGCGTCGATACGATAAGTGCCGCTGCTCGTGATACGCCGCACCGCGCTGCTGGGGAGCCAGCCGAGTTGTGACTTCGCCACCACATTGAACTGTCCCTCTGGAAAAGGCACCGTGTAGAGCGCCATGCGATCAAACACATGCCCGTACTCCTCATCCGCGCCCGGACCGCTCACGCTCGTGCCTGAGGTGCTCCACGCATTCGCATGATTCAGCCCCAGGGTGTGCCCAATCTCATGCGCCGCCGTGCTTGCGTCGTTGCTGCCCAGCCAGAGAAAGCCCTCATTGGTGGACGCATTATTCGTCAGTTCGCTATCCTGACGCACGATGGTCAGGTCAAAGGCATTCGAGTCGTAGCCCAGTTTCCTCGCAGCCGCCCGCGCATCTGCATGCAGCACCCGGCGCGAGTCCATGTCTCCATTGACACCGACCGCCGCGTCCCGCTGCTCATACCACGCCGCCGAGTGCGGCAGCACCACGCCCGGACAAACGGTGGGTAGGATCGTCAGCTGACCATACGACGACGCAGCATAAAAATCCGCCACCTCCCGCATCATCCCCTGTGCCTCCGCCTGCGTGATCGGCATGTCGTAGCGATCCAAAAACGTCGCAGGGATGTAGAGAATCTTGTACTGCCCAATCGACTTCGCCACATTCCCCGGCACCGCCGACGTAAATGGCCGAACCCCGCCGGGACTCTGTGCCATAACGGTCGAGGGCAGCAGAAAAAGACCAACCATAAGGAGGCCTGCCATGATCCCATGACTGCCTGCTCTGGGTGATTTTGAAGCCGTAGCAGACTCGCTGAATCGTTCAGGCATATGATTGTATTGTAACGGAAGGGGTTTTTCTGACAACCTTTCCGTCCGTCTTGTGAGAATTCTTTAACCCTGCAATCCTTCACCTCCGCAAGGCAATCATCCGTAGCACCAGCAAGCCGCCGACTTGCTCGCGTATCTGATGACGCTGAAGGGCTAGGAGGCGGCATGGGTTTTTGCCTGTGCTCTCTTTGGTTAAAAGCAGGCTTGGCAAGCTTGCTCTCCAGAGGGCATAATCACGATTAATGCCCTCCTTTCGGCTCATCGTTGCGCTTGCCATCAGCGCGCTCTCCTTCTCGCACGGGCTGCGCGCTGGGCCGGTGGAGCAGCTGGCCAATGCGGGACTTGAGGTGCCTTACACGGCGGTGAGCAACACGAACGCCAACGGGATCATCAGTGGCGATTTCCCGTCGGGCTGGCTGGACGGGTCGCGTTTCACCGGTGCGCATGCGGACAATGTGTATTCGT
>JBEBGK010001151.1:0-1564 GCA_040081515.1 Chthoniobacteraceae bacterium | reverse complement strand
GTTGTCGTCGACGGCGTCGATCGGAGGCGCCGAGATGGGCGCGAGTGCGTCCGCCTCCGCACAGTTCAACGGATTCAGAATCTCGCAGATGCGATAGGTCAGGGTCGCGGCGGGATTCGCGGGCGTGCCCGGCGTCACGGTCACCGCGCCGGTCGCCGGGTTCAGCACGAGGCCGGCGTCACCGCTCACGTAGGCGATGGTGACATTCGCAACCGTCGCGGCCGCCCCATTCAGCAAATCGTTGACCAAGACGTTCGTGATCGCCAACCCGCCGGCGACACCGCTGACCGCGGACGGAGCGATGTCGTCCCACGCTTCAATCGGGCCGGCGAGTACCGGGACCGTGACGACGGCCGTGTCGCAGTTCGTCGGGTTCGCCTTCTCGCAGATCTGGTAGGTGAGCGTCGCGGCCGGGTTCGCCGCCGTACCCACCCACACCCAGACCGACGCCAGCACGGGGTCGAGCGTGAGGCCGGGTGTTCCGCTGATGTACGTCAGGTTCACGCTCGGGAGCGTGACCGGCACGCCGTTCAGCGTGTCGTTCAGCAGGACGGACGACAGCGCAGTGCCGCCGCTCCCGCCGTTGACCGGGTTGCCCGTGTCGTCGACGGCATCGATCGGGGCGGTGACGACGGGCACTGTCACAACGGCGGTATCGCAGTTCGAGGTATTGAGGTTCTCGCAGATGCGATAGGTCAGCGTGTACGGCACGCCCACCGGTGACGCCGGCGTGCCCGGTGCAACGGACACCGCGCCCGTCGCCGTGTTCAGTGAGAGCCCCGCTGATCCAGAGACGTAGCTGAGCGTGACCTGGGAGAGATCCGTCGGCGCGCCATTCAGCGTGTCGTTCACGGTCACGTTTGCGATGGACTGGCCGCCGGACACGCCGATGACGCTGGCCCCGGCGTCGTTGACGGCGTCGATCGCCGCCGCCGTGACCGTTACGAAGACCGTCGCTTCGTCGCAGCTTCCGCCCGCGCTGGCCGAGATACAGATCTCATAGACCAGCTCGTGGGCCCCGGCCTGCGTTCCCGGGGCCACCTTGACGTCAACACCGTCCAGGTACGGTCCGGTGCTTGAAACCTGAACGATGTCCAGATTCCCGACCGTCGCGGGCTGGCCGTCTTCCGTGTCGTTCACCAGGATGTTCGTGAAGCTCGTGCCGCCCACCACGCCGTTGAGCGTCAGGCCGGTGTCATCGTTGGCGACGAGAATCGCCATATTCACCGGAACCGTGACGACGGCAGTGTCGCAGTTCGCGCCCATGCTGATCGATTCGCAGATCTCGTACTCGAGGACGTAGTCGCCGGGCGTCGTGTTCGGGTCAACGACAACGCTCACCCCGCCGGGACCGCCGAGGTGCACGCCGCCGGTCACCGGCGTCGGGGTGACGGAAACCTCGGCGACGTCGATCTGTCCTGCGACGGTTGCCGCCGGAATCGGTCCGAGCGTGTCGTTGATGAGGACGTTCGGGAAGCTGACGCCGCCGAGTGCCCCACTCACGGCGACGCCCGCATCGTCAATGGCGTCGATGCCGGGTACGACGACGGGGACGGTCACATCC
>JBEBGK010001150.1:0-1564 GCA_040081515.1 Chthoniobacteraceae bacterium | reverse complement strand
GGCACCGGATGCGACCAGGCGGCGGCTGCGAAAACGACGGCGAGGATCGCCGCCAAAAGCCGCGACGGGATCGGAATTGAAGGGTGTTTCATGCGTGGGAGAGCGCGGAGCTTTGGGAGAACCCCTTGCTTGCGAGCGCGCTTCTTAGGGAAGGTGAGATCCCAAAGCGAGCCCCGTCTTGCCCGCCCGTCGAAATCCGTTCGTCTTTGAGATTTGGTCCAAAAATTTAGTTGCTACTGTCGGCGGAGTTCAGGGATAGTCCGCAAAAGGAACAGGAATTCCCCTTTTCCCAAATCCAAACAAACCCAAATCGAAATCCATGAAAAAACTCCTTACCATTGCAGTCACGTTGTCGTTCGCCGTTGCCTCTTACGCCGGATGCGGCGTCAAGGTTCCTGTCACCGGCGAAGTCAAAGCTTATGACGCCGAGAAGAAGACCCTCACCGTCGGAACTGAGGCGATCACGCTCGCCGCGACGGTGAAGATCACCGACGCCGCAGGCAAAGAAGTGAAAGCCGCAGACCTCGTCGGCAAGCAGGTCACGGTCTCCACCGACAAGCACAACAAGAAGGGCGAGTCGGTCACCGAGAACAAGAAGTCGTAAGGCTTCCCGATTTAACCAATCAATCAAGCAAGAGACCCGGGGGAGAACCTCCGGGTCTTTTGTTTTTTGGGAATTGGTCCGGAGGTCGGTGTTCACCGTGTAGCGACCCGGGAGGCGAATTGAAACGGTCAGCGCACAATCGTCGGTGCGAGTTGCAAACTGCGCAGCCGGCCGTCCTGTAGCCACCCGCTGTCGTTGCGGAGGATGACGCGTAAGGTCTTCGGTGCCTTGGCGCCGATGTGCGCGTCAGGCTTCGTGAGCGTGATGGTCAGGCTCCCGTCGTCGTGGCGCTCGATGGTTTGCGGCTTATCGGTGTCGAACGATCCGTCCTCGGTAAATGCGATGATCTTGTCGGCCTCGCGCTGGTTCTTGCTCGGGCGCGCTTTGCTGGAAACGGGCTTCAAGTGAAGCGTGATCCCATTGTCCTTCTCACTGGCAGTGGCACTCCATGCATCGCTCGGTCGTTCGGCCCGGGCGCGTTCGTCGTCCAGGAGTCTGTGCCATTTTTCATTCAGCGCGGTCGTCTTCGCGATCGTCAGTGTGAGGCTGAGTTCCTTCGAATCGGGATGGCAGGAACTGCCGCAGCACATCCAGGATGCGGTGCCCGTGAGAGTGATGGAGTCCCCCGGACTCAGGTCTGCGGGCGGTGTGATCTCGGTGCGTAGCATGACGTCGCGATCGAATCCCTGGGCCTTGATCTGGAACATGAGCGTCCGCTCTGGCTCCGGGTAAACGAGCGCTCCTGCCTTCCATCCACGCGGCAGGTTCCATTTCATCTGTGTCGGCACGCCCACGATGCTTGGGACGCGCCAGTAGGTGTGATACCCGCGGTCATGCTGGAGCCAGAGGCCGACGGTGAACGGCTTGCCCGGAACGATGGCGGGGCCGGAATCGCCGCCGTTTTCCCATCCGGCACGCGAATCGAGACGCAGGCCGCCCTTTTGCTTGTCGGGGCCGTGG
>JBEBGK010001149.1:0-1567 GCA_040081515.1 Chthoniobacteraceae bacterium | reverse complement strand
ATCCGGTGGCCTCGAACGAGCAGCTTCCAGCAAACGTCCACGTCGTCGCCCGCTGCACGATGAGTCGCGTCGAAGAGCCCGATTTCAAGCAGGGCGTCCTTCCGGTAGGCCATGTTGCAGCCGGGGATGTGTTCCGCCGTGTCGTCGTCGAGCAGGACGTGCGTCGGATTTCCCGGGGAGCAGTCCACACAATCCGCAATCAGCCCCACGCCTGCCGGCGCGATGTTCGGGCCTCCGACCGCCGAGGCCGCGCGTTCCTCCATTGCCGAGACCAGATAGAAGAGCCAGTCCACGTCCGGAAATGCATCGCTGTCGGTGAATGCCACGATTTCGCCCCTGGCAGCCTCAATCCCCAGATTCCGCGCGCGGCTGAGGCCGCCATTGGGAACATGGATTGCCCGCACCGCATGCTGCTCGATGATCCCGCGGCTGTTGTCCGTCGATCCGTCATCCACCACGATGACTTCGTAGTTCGGGTAATTCAGCCGGCCCAGCCACGAGAGACAGTCGTTCAGCGTCGCGGCCCCATTATAAGTCGCCACGACGACCGACACGAACGGCCACGGCTTGTCGCGCAGCTTGTAGAGACTTGACGAATAGACATCGCGAACCGCCGAGAGGGAGAGCTTTGGGGTTCGGTCCGCCTTGGTCAGCCCGAAGGCCCAGCCGGTGATGTCCGAATCGAAGATGGTCCACTCGTCGGTCCATGCGTAAACCGCCGCGCCGCAGAGCCCTTTCTCGAAGACCGCCCGGAGCTGCCACGAAAGGTAGCGCGCCTGCTCCTCCTCACCGTGCTCGTAGCTGTCCTGTCCGAGTTCCGCGAGCAGCAGCGGCCGTTCGCCGGCGAGCGTTTGCAGCCGGGCGAGATAGCCGCGGAATTCATCCTCCTTGTTCAGATAGACGTTGAACGACACCACATCGAGGAACGCGAGGTTCAGGTACTCCGTCGGCGGATGGTTCACGTAGGTCACGATCGAGTCCGGCGACTCCTCCTTCACCGCGTTGTGCAGGATGCGCAGGTATTCCTCCGTCCGCTTCCTCCCATACCACCGCACCATCAGCGGCGGAATCTCATTCCCGATCGAGAGCATCAGCATTGCCGGGTGCTGGCCGAGCCGGCGGGCCTGCTCGCGCGTTCCCTTCACCGCGGCCTCCCACCACGCGGGGTAATCCCACTCACACGTCCTCGGTCCCCAGCAGATGTCGGGGATCAAGTAGAGGCCGGCTGCCGCAGCGGCGTCGGCGATCCGCTCCGACGGCGGGGTGTACAGGCGCACCGTATTGATGCCCGCCTCGCGCATCCGGGCAAAGTCGTCACGCAACTGGCTGATCTCCGGAAAAGGTTCCCCCTTGCTGTTCTGCGCGAACGTCCCATACGTCACGCCTTTGACCGGAAATCGCTTTCCATCCACGCGCAGGAACTTCCCGTCCACATGGGGACGGGATGTTCTCCGGGCTGAGGTCACCTCTAACCCAAGTTCCGCAGCTCGCGGGCCATTGTGGCGCGGTCATCAGAGGAGCCGCGTTGTTCAGGCGTCGGTTTTCTGCACTACATTTTCCGCAGCGG
>JBEBGK010001148.1:0-1568 GCA_040081515.1 Chthoniobacteraceae bacterium | reverse complement strand
TCCGCGCGCGGCGCGTAGTAGCCGAACTGCCAGCCGAGCATGAGGCCGACGGTAATGAGTGCGATGGTGATTGCTTTTCGGTCCATAAGTCAGCTTGAAATTTTCTGTGATTCGGTCGTGGATGTTCGCGCCGGGGGGACGGGATCAAAACCGGGGGCGCACCACGGATTGCAGCGGCAGATGCGCACCACACCCAGCCGCGCGCCTCGGAAAAAGCCGTGCGACTCGACTGCCTCCGCGAAATACGCGGAGCAGCTCGGCTCGAAACGGCAGCCTGCGCCGGGCCCCGCGATCCAGTGCAGGAAGGGCGACAGCGTCACCTTGTAAATGCGCAGGAGCAGGCGGGTGAGGAATTTCATGGCGCGATTTCACGCAGGATCGCGCCGCGCCGCGCAAGTTGCGAGCATTCCTCGCTGAGCGACGCGAGCGACGCCTTGGCGGCGGATGATTTCGCGACGATGACCAGCCAGAGTCCGGGAATCAGCCGCGGCCGCATCGCGCGGAAGACTTCGCGCAACCGGCGGCGCACGCGGTTGCGAATCACCGCTCCACCGACGCGCTTGCTCGTGACGATGCCCACTCGGCCGTCCGCATCACCGCAGCCCTTGAGCACACCGAGCACGAGCATTTTGCCATGCACCGGTTTCCCCTCCGTCCGCACCCGCGCGAATTCCGCCGACTGTGTCAGGCGGACGGCTTTCGGGAATCGCAGGCGCGGCTTCTGCCCGCCCGACTGGCGCGGATTGCGCCCTCCCGGTTTCCCGGTCGTGGCGTCGTCGGGCACTGGAACGGCGGTTAGGCCTCGGTGTGACGCGCGAAATGCACCTCGACGCCCTTGGGCATGAGGCGCTTGCGGCCACGCTGGCGGCGACGGGCGAGAATGGCGCGGCCATTCTTGGTGGTCATCCGCTTGCGGAAGCCGAATTGCTGTTTGCGGGTGCGCTTGGATGCCTGATAGGTGCGTTTCATGGTTGGAAAGTGTTGTCAAAAAGAGCGCGCAGCCTAGCGGCCATCCCTGCCCTGTCAACCCATCGAAATGGATTTGCGAAAAATCGCGGCTACTCGATTCCGGCGGTTTCCTTTGCCCCGGCGACGGCGTATTCGCGGTTCAATTTTGCGATGACCGTCGCGGGGATTTCCGCGGGGCACACTGCTTCGCACTCGTAGTAGTTCGAGCAGTTGCCGAAGCCCTCCTTGTCCATCTGCGCGACCATCGCGAGCACCCGGCGCTGCCGCTCAGGCTGGCCCTGCGGGAGTTCGGCGAGATGCGTGACCTTGGCACCGACGAAAAGCATCGCGCTGCCGTTCGGGCACGCGCCGACGCATGCGCCGCAGCCGATGCACGCGGCGGCCTCCATCGCGAGATCAGCGTTCTGTTTCGGCACGAGGATCGTGTTGCCATCCGGCGCGCTGCCCGCACGCGCGGTGATGAAGCCGCCCGCCTGCTGGATGCGCTCGAACGACATGCGGTCCACGCACAGGTCGCGGATGACCGGGAACGGCTTTGCGCGGAAGGGCTCGATGTAGATGGTCTCCCCGTCCTTGAATTTCCGCATGTAGAGCTGGCA
>JBEBGK010001147.1:0-1569 GCA_040081515.1 Chthoniobacteraceae bacterium | reverse complement strand
CAAGGCGGCGACCAGATACCCGCAGGGACAGCCATCGGCCTGAACTTGCTGACGCTGACCGATCAAGGGATGCCCGACCCGCGATTTGTCGAAATCGTCCCATGACCGCTCTCCCTCCTCCACTCCCGACGCCGGACGCTCCCGATATCTCATCCTCAATGTGGGTGGATGAAGCTATCTGGGGTCATCGGCTGTACGACGAGCAGTTGCCGTGGATGGTGTTCTTGGAGTTCCTGAACGTCTTCTATCACGAGGCCGACAAAGGACGGGCGTTTTCGGAACCCGCGGGACTGAACACGCTCAAGTATCGGGCGGCGCACCGCCTTCATCTTCGCAACATTCTCTTCAACAATCCGCACCTCGCGGAAGTGCGGCAAAATTTCCCGAACGAAAACAACCGCTGGGACGAATGGCTGAAGCGGATGAAGGCGGCCACCGGCATCGCGCACGCGCAGTTCGATTATCTGCGGAAGCACTTCCACTCGTTCGACGATTTCTGCGAAACCGTCGCACTCGTTCGCTCGACGAGCCTGGAGGTGAACAGCAACAAACGATGGACCTCGAAGTTTGTATTCCCGTACGGAAAGGACTGCCTCTACGAGGATCTCGACAACAGCGCTTCCACCAATGATCGGCGATTCTTCGGGCGCACAGGCGAAATGCTTTACCTCATGCTCTGCCGCACGCAGCGGAAGGCGGAGTTGCTTTCCGCGCTAGAGGCGCGTCTGGCGAAAACGGACCCCACCTGGGATTCGATCATCAAGTGCCTTCAGCCTGCGGACGACGAGCAAGTCAGCGGCGAAAGAGCCAACTCCTTTTTGCCCTACGAGCACCACGAATGTTTCGATAAACTCGCAGAAGATTGGCTCGCAGTTCTGCGCTTGAACATCCCGGGTTTCGATGTGTTTCCACACTTGGTAAACCTCGTGGGGCTTCATCTGCTCACGTATCAATTGGGTGTGTCGCGGCAGGCCCTTGGGCTGGAGAAACCGCTTCAACTCATCTGTGAAGTCGTCGCGCCAAAGAAGACGCTCGTCCGGGAAATCTCCTGCGATCTCTATCAAGAGAACAACCTCCTGCCGGCACAGGCCATCGAGGCGTTCATCTCTCGGATCGAGAACTCGCCCGCCTGGCAGCAGGCGCTCCGCGAGAATGGAGCGTTCGAGAAGTGCCGCAAGATTCTCCGCGATGAAGTTCGCTGGGGAGAGGATTACGAAGGACCGAGCGACCCTGAGCAACTCATCGCGGCATTGCGCCAAGCGGCGATGAAACGGCATCGGCAGCACGTCGCAAACATCCATCGGAACTACGGCCGCGAGATCGGGCTCGTGTCCAAACGCGGGACGGTGAAGCTCCGATACGCACCGACCGATGCGCTGCTAAGGACGCTTTTGTTCGCCAACGTGGAGAAGCGCACGGAGTTGAATCAATTCCTCGAACGGCTGCACACTCGCTACGGAATCGTGTTCAGCGACAAGCAAGCGGAGCAAGTGCTGCCGAAAGGCGAGTTCGAGAAGAAGGCGTTCCAAGCGAACTCCCGGCGACTGGAACAGCGGCTCGGCAGTTTGG
>JBEBGK010000205.1:0-6374 GCA_040081515.1 Chthoniobacteraceae bacterium | reverse complement strand
GGTCGCAAAGACCCAGGGAATCCGGCGGGAAGCTCCCCACAGGAGCCGTCGCAATGAAGTCGTCCCGGTGGGTCGTCGGGGGTTGCTGAACCAGCTTGTTCATCTCGTTGCCATGCGTCTCCTCGCCGGCGAAATTGCCGCCGCCCCAAGGAAACAGATCCGGGAGCTTCTCGTTCTTCTCCGAGGGCGACAGCACCGGATTCTCCCGAGCCCCAATGCCTGCGGCACAGCTCCACTCGTGGTCGCTTGGCAGGCGGTATCGCTCGTTTGAGCCAAGCCTGCCCGCGTTGGATTCTCGCTCCGTCAGCCAGGTGCAAAACGAATTCGCGTCATCCCAAGTCAGCAGTATCGCTGGGTGCATGGGACCTTGCTCGAAGTCCGGAGATCGCCACTCGCGCTGCGTCTCCTTCGCGAACAAATCGTAGTCCTGCACGCGTGTCTCCCACACGCTGAAGAGCACGCGCTGGCCATTCGTCGGTCCACCCGTGATCGGAACGGGGACGAACTTCATGCCGAGGGTGTTGATGAAGGGCACATCCTTCGTGGCGAGCGCAGCATCGGTGGTCCCAGGCGTCGCGTTTCGTGCCGATGGGTCGGTCGAAAGGGCCAGCGCTCGGGGCGCGGCGGTGCGGTGCTTTTTCCACGCAAACCATCCACCCGCCGCGAGCACGGCGACAGCGGTGGCGATGAGCATCGAAGTGCGCTTCGTCTTTGCTGCGCTGGGCGTCCTTCCGCTGCGCCGGGCGAGGGTGCGTGTGAGGATGGGATCGAGGGCGGTTTTCACCTCGATGGCCGTGGAGTAGCGCTTGTCGCGGTCGGTCTGGAGGAGCTTGTCCACGATGGAGTCGAGGCGGCGGTCGAGGCCGGGCACGACACGCGATGGTGGATCGAAGCGGCCGCGCGGGACCTGGCCGGTGAGCATCTCGTAGAGCATCACGCCGACGGCAAACAGATCGGCACGCTGATCGACGGGCTCAAGGCCCCGTTTCGCCTCGGGCGGCATGTAGTCGGGGGTGCCCATGGCGACATGGCTGCCGGTGAACAGCGTCGTGTCGGTCGCGGTGCTGCGGGCGAGTCCGAAGTCCGCGACGAGGACCTGGCCATCGGGAGCGACCATGATGTTCGCGGGCTTGATGTCCCGATGGATGATGCCGTGCTCGTGGGCGCAGGCGAGTGCACCGAGAACGCGGGCCACGATGCCCAGTGCTTCCTCCGGGGGCAGCTTGCCCCGCGCCGCGATCATCTTTTGCACGTCGGTGCCCTCGACGAAATCCATGACGAAGTAGAGGAACCCTTCGGCGCTCTCCCCGGCATCGTGGACGGGGACGATGCCGGGATGTTTGAGCTTCGCCGTCGCCCTGGCCTCGCGCTTGAAGCGGCCGGCGAAATCCAAGTCGCCTCCGAGCAGGTCCGGCGGGAGAATCTTGATCGCGACATGGCGATCGAGGCTTTTCTGCCAGGCTTTGTAAACAGCGCCCATCCCGCCGCGGCCAACCAGGCTCTCGACGGTGTACGCGCCTGCCGGCAGCAGCGCCGCCACTTCTTCCGTCGTAAGCGGCTCCCAGCCGCCGCTGATTCTGTTCTTCCCGCACGATTCGCGCACGGAATCGCCGGAGTGCGATGGCTCCATCATTGCCACACGCCGCACACAGGCCGGGCACAGACCGCCGAGCATTTTTCCAGGCAGCGGCGTGCCGCAGGTGGTGCAGGTGGTGTCGGCGATCATTTGCCGGGATTAGACTCCGAAAAGATGGCGCATCTCCGCATCGGTCTCGGGGGGATCGGCGACGGTCATCGCAACCTGCTCGCGCACGCGGTCGCGGAATCGCTTGCGCAGGCGATGGACGGCGACGGTGAAGGCGTCAGGGGTCATGCCGAGCTTCGAGCAGGGGGCTTCCAGAGCGGCTGCACTGGTCTCCGCCGCGAGGAAGGGCCGTGCGGCGGCGAAGATTTCTCCGCGTTCGCTGCCTTCATACTCAGCGCGGAGCGCGGAGAGCGCGTGATCCATGAGGATGATCGCCCACCCGCGGTCGAATGCATCGGCTGGCGTGCCTTCGCTTGCGGGCAGTTCGCGGAACCAGGTCTCGCCTTCCTCCGCATCGAGCGGCAATAGCACCGCGCCGCCGCCGCGCTTCTCAGCCATTTTCTCGCGCCAGTCGTCGGCGAGGAAATAGTCCAGCGCCGCGAGGAGGTAGGAGCGGAAGCGGCCCTTCTCCTTTTCCGCGCGGCCAAAGGCGTTCCGCCGCAGCAGCCGTGCAAAGAATTCCTGCGTGAGATCCTGAGCGTCCGCGGGCGCATGGCCGCGGCGGCGAATCTCGGCATAGATGGGCATCCAGTAAACGCGGCAGAGTTCGTTGAGCGCGGTGTCCGCCTCGGATGCGTCGCCGCCCGCGAGCGCCACGAGACTCCAGCGCGTGGTTTCAAAGCGCCTGCCACCCCTCGCGAGGCATTCATCCGATGCTGACGGCTCTTCACGCATTGAATCGGAGATGCGATGTGGCCGAGGATCTCCAGTGAGCACTGCGCGATGGCCCGAGTGCTCGCGACCGTGATTCTTCACCGAGCCGTGTCGGCTCGATGCAGCGAGTCCACTTCGTCGCGGGCGAATTCACAGCCCGACCAAGCCACAAAACCCTGACGAATGGAAGCCATCAGCGTGGGATTCGGAACGTCCCGAATCAGCCCAGGCATTATCTTCGTCAGCGCGAGTCCGCTTCCTAAAAGGGCAGCGGGAACTTCCTGTTGAAGGCGTGCACCTCGTCCCGGATCTTCGCGATCTGCGCGGGGTTCTCGCGGGCTTCGAGGACACGGTGGATGAAGTCGGCGATGTCCATCATTTCCTCCTCCTTCATGCCGCGCGTGGTGACGGCGGGGGTGCCGACGCGGATGCCGCCGCCCTTGGTGATCGGCTCGGTGTCGAAGGGGATCCCGTTCTTGTTCACGGTGATGCCGGCGAGGTCGAGCGTCTCCTGCGCGAGTTTGCCATTGAGGCCCTTCGGGCGGAGATCGACGAGCATGAGGTGGTTGTCCGTGCCGCCGCTGACAATGCGGTAGCCGTGGTGCGCGAGGCGCGCGGCGAGGGCCTTCGCATTGGTGACGACCTGCGCAGCGTAGGCCTTGAAGCCCGGCTCGAGCGCCTCGTGGAAGCACACGGCCTTGGCGGCGATGACGTGCTCGAGCGGGCCGCCTTGCACGCCGGGGAAGACCTGGCCGTCGATGCCCTTCGCGTACTTTTCCTTGCAGATGATGACGCCGCCGCGCGGCCCGCGCAGGCTCTTGTGCGTGGTGCTCGTGACGAAGTCGGCGATGGGGCAGGGGTTCGGATGCTGGCCGCCGGCGACGAGCCCGGCGATGTGCGCCATGTCCACGAAAAGATACGCGCCCACGCTGTCGGCGATCTCGCGCATGCGGGCAAAGTCGATGATGCGCGAGTAGGCGCTGGCACCGGCAGTGATCATCTTCGGCTTCACTTCGAGCGCGACCTTGGCCAGCGCGTCGTAGTCGATGCGCTCATCCTTTTCGCTTACGCCGTAGTGGGTGACCGCGTAGAAGCGTCCGCTGAAATTCGCTTTGTGGCCGTGCGTGAGGTGGCCGCCGTGCGCGAGGTTCATCGTGAGGATCTTGTCACCCGGCTGGAGCACGGAGAAATAGACGGCGGTGTTCGCCTGCGAGCCGCTGTGCGGCTGGACGTTCGCGTGCTCGGAGCCGGGGAAGAGCTGCTTGAGCCGGTCGATGGCGAGCTGCTCGGCCACGTCCACATTTTCACAACCGCCGTACCAGCGGCGGCCCGGGTAGCCCTCTGCGTACTTGTTGGTGAGGCAGGAGCCCTGCGCATCCATCACGGCGCGGCTGGTGAAATTCTCCGAGGCGATGAGCTCGATGTTCTCGAACTGCCGCTTGTGCTCGTGCTCGATGGCGGTGAAGATCGCGGGGTCCACCTCCGCGAGCGATCGGCCGGCGATGCACCCGGCGCTCTCGATTTTCTCCACGCGCCGCTCGTGACGCCCGCCCTCGAATGTCGCGCTGAGAAAGGCCTCCACGATCGCAGGGGCCTGGCTGGGTGCGACGTTCACGGCGCCCATGCAGAGGACGTTCGCGTTGTTGTGCTGGCGCGCGGTGCGGGCGTCGGTCGCATTGGTCACGAGCGCCGCGCGGATGCCCGGATGGCGGTTCGCCGCCATGCTCATGCCGATGCCTGTCTTGCAGATCAAAATCCCGAAGTCCGCCTCGCCCGCGACAACGTTCTGGCAGACGAGCGCCGCGTAGTCCGGGTAGTCCACGGATTCCGTGGAGTCCGTCCCGAAATCGTGCGCCGGAAGTCCGCGATCGCGGAGAAATGCGCGGACGGCGTTCTTCACGTCCACGCCGCCGTGGTCGGCGCCGAGTGCGATGCGGGTGGCGGTCTTGGAATCGGCGGGTGCCTTGGCTTGGGTGCTTTGTGTGGTCATTTCGGATGATTCGATGAATTGAAGAAGACTGGGAACGGCCTTGTGAAGGATGTCGCGCGTCTCGAGATACGCGTGGAGGCCCTGCCCGATCGGATCGGGCACTTCCTGGATATGGGACAGGTCGGGATTGAATTCGCAGGCGAGCCAGGACTTGCTCGCCGCCTCGGGAAAGAAGGTGAGGATCGCATCCATGTGCGAGCGGGTCATCGCAAAAATGTGCGTCGCCCACTCGACGAGATCATCCGTCAGCGGCTGCGAGCGGATGTCGGAAATGTCGATGTTCCATTGCGCCAGCGCCTCGATGCCGTTTTCGCTCGCCGGCTGCCCGAATCCCGCCGCGACGCCCGCGGAGGCGATTTCGAAATCCCGGCGATTCCGGACGAGATGCCGCATGAGACCCTCCGCCATCGGACTGCGGCAGATGTTTCCCGTGCAGACAAAGAGGATGCGCTTTTGATTGGCCACGTTTACGTCAGGAAGGTAGGAAACGACGTCTGGGCGCGCAATCCCGAACCTTCAGGACTCGAAAAAGTCCTCAAGAATTCCGCCGGCTTGCGCCAAATGTATTTGAGCGGCAAAAATCTGAGTTGCATGAACCGAACCTTCTTTACGCTCCTCGCATCGCTTCTGATGCTCGCGCTCTCCGCGTGCTCGAATTTCGACTCCCGCTTCGCCCGCGGCGTCCCGACCGGCGGACCTGACGACCGCTTTTCCGGAACCTATGCCGGGCACTGGGCCAGTTCGAGCCATCCCGGTGGAGGTGGGAAGCTGTGGTGCATCCTGCAGAAGCAGAAGGACGCGACCTACCTCGCTGAGTTCCGGGCGACGTGGCATGGCGTCTTTGCGTCGGAGCACAGCATCGTGCTCCACCCAAAGCGCGCCCGCGCCGGCGCCGGCTCCCGCACCTTCCAAGGAACGGCCGCGCTCGACACCTTCATCGGCTCCGGCACCTACCGTTGCGAAGGCACGATGGACGGAAAGCGGATGCGCGCCTGCTACGATGCGACTTACGCACGCGGCACGTTCGACTTGCAGCGGGTGGCGCCGTCGTCGCGCTGATTCACCGGGCGGTGCTACGGCAGTTCCTTGATCTGGATGTGCCGGTATTCCATCTGGTCCCGGTCTGCTTCGAGCCCGATGGGTCCGGAGGCCGGCAGCGGCATCGCATCCGCGAGCACCTCGCCGTTGCATTCGCAGTGCGCGACGTTGTCCTTCACCGTGACGATGATCTGGTTCCAGTCCTGCGCCTTGTATTTCTTCAGTTCCTTGAATGGCCCGGCGACGAGGTAATCGCGGCACTGGAGTTGCGGCTTGCGCAGGAAGATTCCGCTGTCTGCATTGACCGCGGCGCGGAACTCGAGCTTCAGGATGAAATTCCTGGGGAACTCCTTCGTCGTCCAAAGATCGCGCCGCCGCGGCCCCTTGGCCTCGTTGTGCGGATTCACCACGAGGATGCCCGGTTTTGCCGTGAAGCGCCCGTCGCCCGCCTCGGTCTTGCCGTCGAACGTCTCGAGCACCTTCTGCTCCTTGTCGCGATAGCCCCAGCCTGTCAGATCCCTCCCATTGTAGAGTGACGTGAATCCTTCCTCGGGCTTCCAGTCCTCCGCTTGCGCGAGGAAGAGCGCGGAGATGGCGAGGACGACGGTGGTGAGCGGGATGCGGAGGGATTTCATGCGGGGAGGCTCGCGTGGGTGGCCTCGTTTCCGCAAGCGTGAAAAGCGGATGTCCGATCCGCGGGGAGGCGAAACGTCCGCTCAGGGGCGCGTTCTCGGAGGGTGCCGGCTCGTCCTACTCATTGTCATGCTCTTGCTCATGCCTCGTGAACTATCCTCGATTGTGTGGAGAGGGCTTTGGAACGACAAACACCAAAGCCATGACTGAACCAAACCACAAAAGCCGCCGACGCTATGATCGGCAATTCAAGTA
>JBEBGK010001146.1:0-1572 GCA_040081515.1 Chthoniobacteraceae bacterium | reverse complement strand
CAAACGCACCGCGGGCAGCTGCCTGCGTATCCACTCGGCGGATCCGTCCGGCGAGGCGTTGTCGACTATGATCGTTTCCACGCTCAGGCCTGCCGACGCTCTCTGCAAGGCGTCGATGGCTTTCGGAAGCAGCGATACCGTGTTGTAACTGACCAGTATCGCGGACACATCCACGCCTGCCGTCATTTCAGCGTGGCATCCGTGATGACGTTCATCTCGCGCATTGCAATTTCGTGGGCCTTCCTCAGGCCCAGGCGCCGAAAAAGCGCCTCCCGCAAGGTCAGGGCGACGCCGTAACGGCGCAAACGGAAGAGAAAAGCGCCGAATCGCGAATCAAAATAGAGCCAGCTACGCAGCGGACGGGAGACTGAAACGCGAGGGTAGCCGCTCGGTGCATATCCCATGGCCGACAGCTGGTCGCCCATCTTCGCCTCGAGCCGCTGCACATCCAGGCGCCGCATGCCGGTCTTCCATTGGTAGTTCAGCGTGACGTCCGGCAGCTCGTAGCTTGTCTTCGAAGCATAGTCGAACATCCGTTCGCTGAACTCAACGCCGATGAATTCGCAGATCCGCTTGAGCTCGGACCGGGGATTCGCAATGAGGTCCTCGTAACGGACCTCGAGCCAGGCATCCTGCCTCAGCATCGGGCGCAGCCTCTCCCATTCCTTCACGGCCGTGAGCCACATGTCGGCTGCGACGTAGATGTTTCCGGCCCATCCCATCCGCATCGCCGAGTTCGCCACATCCCGGCCGTCGCGATAAATGTGGACATACCTGGCATTTGGCCAGATCCGATGCAGTTTGTGAAACTGGACATGCACGGTCGCGCCAACGAATTCCTTGCTGTCGCGTGCGCGCTTCTGACTCAGGAAGTCGTTGACCAATCCCAAGAAATCGAGCCGCTCGTCGACGCTGAACCGGCTGTGTTGAAACATGCGGTCTTCCCTCAACCAGGCGCGGTACTGCGCCATGTCCGGATGCTTGCCATCGTCCGATACCTGCCGAACGAGATATTCGGACTCGAGATTGAAGGCGATCCTCGGATGATGGTCGAGCATCAGCCGTAGAAGGGTCGTTCCGGATCTTACGGAACCGACGAGAAACACTGGCGAATCCACGAGCGGCATTTGGTTTTCCGTACAAGAAACTACGCAATCAGACGAAGAAAGCCTCTTCGCGTCACTCCCGAGGTGCGGAAAAGGATCCTCGCCGGCGTAGCTCGAACCCCCGCCCCGGGAGAATCAACCACCGCGAGCGTTATTTACTGCTCTGCCGCGCCGATGTCGAATGTTCCGCCCTGCGGCCGCAGCCCACGGAAAATATCCGTAAACACCGGCACCGGAACGCCGCCGCCGACGGCATAGCTCCCGCCGGCCACCGTGAAATCGGTCGTCAAGACGAACGTCGTGCTGCCATTGGTAAACATCGGATCCGTGCCGGCGATCTGGGCGTTGGATGAATTCCCGAAAGTGCCGCTGCCGCCGACAAGCCCTGGCGTCGTTGTGCATGGAGTGCTTTCGAACAGCAGAACGTCACCATGAGCAACAATCTGGGTTTTGCGCCTAGCTTGGC
>JBEBGK010001145.1:0-1572 GCA_040081515.1 Chthoniobacteraceae bacterium | reverse complement strand
GGATGCCGCCCCGCTGGATTTCGCGCAGATCGTCGCGTCCGCTTCGCCGTGGAGGAAGGTCATGCTCGCCATCCAGTCCGCGACGGCGGACTTCCTCGATGTCGCGTTCTTCTTCGTCATCGGCACGGCGATCACCAGCGTCTTTGCGGTCGGCGTGAACCGCGAGGTGATCGCCCCGCTCGCGCAGTCGCCGTTCCTGTCGGTGGTTGCCCTGATGGTGCTCGCGGCGCTGCTGGCGCTGTGCAGCACGACGGATGCGTTCGTCGCGGCCACGCAGCTCACGGCGTTCTCCCCTGCGGCAAAGCTCGCGTTCCTGCTCTTCGGGCCGGTTTTCGATCTGAAGCTGTTCTGGCTCTATGGCCTCGTGTTCCGCCGCCGCTTCGTCGTGCTCATGGCCATCGGGCTCTTCGCGTTGATCGCCTTCATCTGCTGGCTGTGGGCCGGGATGGAAAGCGGCGCCGGACGGCCGGGCACGCCGCTCGGAACACTGATTTGCCTCCCCGTGCAAACGCTCCTACACTGCTGACCATGCAACAGATCTTCGCCCGATGGCTGCCGGCTGCGACGCTCGCCACGTGGAGCGGCGTGCTGTTGTATTTTCATTTCGCGCAGCGGATGAATGACATGCTCGCGCCGGAGTTTCGCGTCTATGCGCTCATCGCCGCCGTCGTACTCGCCCTCATGGCTGTGGCCTTCGTCGTTTTCAAGGGCGATGCCACCTGCTGTTCCTCGGGCGAATGCGGGCACGGTCTGAGCAGGCTCGCATCCGGAAAGCTCCTCACCTTCCTCATCCTACTCGTCCCGATCGTCGCCGCAGCGCGCTACTCGCCGCGCGAGGGATTCAGCAGGGCATTCGTCGAGAACCGCGGCACTGCGACATCCATCGAGCAACTCGGCTCCAGTGCCCCGCGCCCGGCCGACGGAAAGCTCGACATCAGGAAACCGGTGGATGTCTCGCTCCCCACCAAGGACGGCAGCAAGCCGCCCGCGCCGCAGCCCGCCGTTGCGGAGAAATCGCCGACCGACTACCTCGTGCGCACGCCCGAGGGAAACATCGTCACCGAGGTGCTCGACCTCCTCTACGCCGCGCAGGACAATGTGCTGCGCAAGGACTTCGAGGGCAAACGGGTCGAGCTCGTGGGCCAGATCATGCCCGACTCCTCGAACAACGCGGGCGGCCACCGCTTCAAGGCGGTGCGCATGTTCATGACCTGCTGTGCCGCCGACGCGCGTCCCGTCGCCACGCTCGTTGAGGCGGACAAGATTCCCGATTTCCCGGAGATGACGTGGGTGAAGATCATCGGCACACCGACCTTCCCCGTGGAGAAAGGGCGCCGCATTTCGGTGCTCAAGGCGGAGAAGGTGGAGAAGACGGAGGCGCCGCCCGAGTCGATGATTTACTGAGCGGTCGCGGGTGCATGGCGATTTCACCCGCGCTGAAAATCCTGCCGGCAGGCCGATGAAGACTGACGCGCCGCAGGTATTTCAAGAGGTGCCTACGGATCGAATTTCAGCGGCTCCGGCGCGGGGAGCTTGACCTCGGAATTCGGCGGGGGCGGGGCAATGATGGGA
>JBEBGK010001144.1:0-1573 GCA_040081515.1 Chthoniobacteraceae bacterium | reverse complement strand
GCTTGCGGAGCCGGTGATCAAGCGGCTGAAGCCGTTCGTGCTTGGCGCGGATTTCCAGATGCTCGCGGGAAAGAACCCGTCGTACTTCAGCCTCGAGCAGGTGCAGGAGTTCCTGCGGGCGCCGCATCGCTACATCGCGCTGAGCTATCTCCGCGCGTCGTGGCAGGTGGAGGATCGCGAGACCGCGAACCGGCGTCTGCTGGAAAAGGCGCTTACCCATTTTATCAGTGCGCTCGCGGAGATGAAGCCCGGCGACCGGCAGTTCGCCGATGCGGCGTTGCTCTGCGGCGAGGTGGAGCGCCGCCTCGGGAAGTGGGAGGAGGCGGGGAAGCGGTTCCGCGAGCTGGAAGCCGGGGCGGGACTGAATGACCCGAAGCTGAAACTGATCCTCGCGTTGCAGTTCAAGCTCATCGAAGGGCGCGACTCGGCGCCACGCGCGATGGATGCGGCGATCGATGCCGCCGGGAACGGGCGGGCAAAGGCGCCGGATGCCCCGCCGGGGCCCGCCATCGCCCCGGCGCCGGCGGGTAATGCGGGCCCGGCGGATGCGAATCCGGGACCTAATTTATCACAGCCTCGGAACTGATATTTTTCGCAATGACGCCACAGCCACTCAGCCGCCGTACTTTTCTCCGCGGAGTCGGAATCACCATGGCCCTGCCGTTCCTCGAGGCGATGGTGCCGCGCGGCATCGCCGCCGCCGCCGGCAAGCCGCCGGTTCGCACCGCGTTCCTCTATGTGCCGAACGGCGTCAACATGGCCGACTGGACGCCGAAGGAGATCGGCGCGGACTTCCAGCTTCCGTACATCCTTCAGCCGCTGCAGGCGCACAAAAACGATCTGCTCGTGCTGACCGGGCTCGCGCAGGACAAGGGACGGAACAACGGCGACGGCGCTGGAGACCATGCGCGGGCCGCGGCTTCGTGGCTGACCGGTGCGCAGCCCTTGAAGAGCGAAAGCGCGCGGATCCGCGCCGGCGTATCCGCAGATCAGGTCGTGGCGGGTGCAGTCGGGAGGCTGACGCGTTTTCCGAGCATCGAACTCGGCATCGAGCCCGGCCGGCAGGGCGGGAAGTGCGACAGCGGTTACGCCTGCGCGTATTCGAACAACATCTCGTGGCGCAGCGAAACGACTCCGAGCGGGGCGGAGATCAATCCGCGCCTGGTTTTCGAGCGCCTCTTCTCCGCGGCCAGCCCGAAGCTCGCCGGGCAGGGCGCCGCGCGGAGGGAGCGCACGCGCAGGAGCGTGCTCGATTTCGTCATGGAGGATGCCCGCGCGCTGAGCGCGAAAGTCGGCGGAAGCGACCGCCAGAAGCTCGACGAGTATCTGACGGCGGTCCGCGAAATCGAGCTGCGGATCGAGACCGCGCAGCGGAACGTGAACGCCGCGCAGGCCGCCGGCATCATCGAATCGTATGACGTTCCCGAGGAGATCCCCGAGAGCTACGAGGAGCATGTGCGGCTGATGCTCGACATCATCGCGCTCGCCTTCCAGACGGACAGCACTCGCGTGGCGACCTGCATGCTGGCCAACGAGGGCAGCAACCGCAGCTATCGCAATCTCGGCGTCTCAC
>JBEBGK010000204.1:0-6388 GCA_040081515.1 Chthoniobacteraceae bacterium | reverse complement strand
CCCGGAAGCAGGACAGGCGGGACGCCCGTCCCACTCCGACAGCCGTGACGGCCGTCCCACCACCGCGCCCGCCAAGTTGGAAACACCTTTGCGAAACTCAGCGACAACACGGGATTCGGCGCGTGAAACCCATTTTTCACCCGAGCAAATCGTCGCCGACTACTCCCGGCCCGACGCAACTCCGTGGATGCAGGACGGTTTCAGCTTCGGCCAGCGTCCGCTGCGCCCGGGCGATCCGATTTTCGGCGGCAGCGCCGACCAGCCGCTGCTCGGCATCGCGGTGCGCGGGGCAGCCGTGCGCGATGCGGCGTGGAACTCGCTCGCGACCAAAGGCGTCGAGCGGGACGTGGGCACGCTGGGCGCGTGGGACCGTTCCGAGCAGACGCTGCGCACGCCCGATGTGAAGCTCGCCGGCGAGCGTATGTGGTATTTGGTGAAGGGTGCCGGGCGCGCGTATGCGGCGGTGGATTCGCATCTCATCATCCGCGGTCCGCTGCACGGCGCGCTGCTCAAGGAATGGAAGGCCGACGGCGAACGCTGGCATTGGGTGGAGCATCCGCTCGCGGACTACAAGGGCCACCGTGCGCACGTGGAGTTCAGCCCTGTCGGCGGCAACGAGCTTGCGATCGCGATGGTCGTACAGTCCGCGGAAAAGCCACTGCTGCCGGATGTCACGAGCCCGCTCCTGCTGTCCGCGCTTCACGGTGCGAAAATCACCTCGCCACTCTCGCTCGCCGAGGCCACGCAGCGCGTTCTCGCGGGCGTATGCGAGAAAATCCGCACCGACACAGTCGGCGATGAAGCCGCGCTCGCAGACTGGCTGGTGCGGAAGCTCGACCACTTCGCACCCGCGGGCAGTCCGGCGCGGCGTCAGCTTGCCGAGACCGCACAGCCGCTCGTCGCGCAGCAGACGGAAATCACCGCGAAGATCCGCCCAACCTCCCAGACCGCGCCCGCGATGTTCGAGGGCAGCGGCGTGAATGAATTCCTGCTCGTGCGCGGCCAGGCGAAGGCGCCCGCCGCGATGGTGCCGCGGGGATTCCTCGAAGCCGTTGCCGGGCAAAACCAGCCGCAACCCAAGAGCGGCAGCGGACGTCTCGAACTCGCGCAGCGCATCACCGATCCCGCAAATCCCCTCACCGCGCGCGTCATCGTGAACCGCGTGTGGCATCATCTTTTCGGACGCGGCATCGTGCCGACGACGGACAACCTCGGCGTGCTCGGCCAACCGCCGTCGCACCCTGAGCTGCTCGACCATCTCGCCACGCGTTTCGTGAAGGAGCAGGGTTGGTCGGTGAAGAAGCTCATCCGCGAACTCGTGCTCTCGCGCACCTACGCGATGTCCAGCGCGCCCGCTGATGCCGCAGCCGAGCAGGCCGACCCGGAAAATCTCCTGCTGCACCGCGCCAACCTCCGCCGCCTCGAGGGCGAGGCCATTCGCGACGCGATGCTCGCAATCTCGGGCCAACTCGATCCGAAGCTCGGCGGTCCGCCCGTGCCGGTGTTCCTCAGCGAATTCATGGATGGCCGCGGCAAGCCGTCGCGCAGTGGCCCGCTCGATGGCGACGGACGCCGCAGTATCTACACCGCCGTGCGCCGCAATTTCCTCCCGTCCATGATGCTCGCCTTCGACACGCCGATTCCGTTCAACTCGGTGGGCCGTCGCAACGTCTCGAACGTCCCCGCACAGGCGCTGATCCTAATGAATGACCCATTCGTCGCGGAGCAGGCGAAGCTCTGGTCGCAACGCACGCCTGCAAACACCGGGCCATCGGAGCGCGTGCGGCAGATGTATCTCGGCGCCTTCAGCCGCCCGCCGACGCCGGAGGAACTCGCCGACGCGCACACCTTCCTCGCCGGGCAGCGCGCGCTCTACTCCACGAAAGATTCCGCCGAACGCGCCTGGGCCGACTTCGCGCACGTGCTCTTCAACGTGAAGGAATTCATCTACGTCCACTGAGGCCGGATCACTCGCCGGCTTCGGCAGCGATGATCGCCGGGACGCTCGCCAACAGGTGCGGCGCCTGAGTGTGACGCACGTCCCACACGATCTCGCAATCCACGCCATCGTAACCGTGGATCAGCCGGTTGCGCATGCCGATGATTTCGCGCCATGGAATCTGCGGGTGACGTTCGCGGAGTCCGGCCGGCAGGCGTGTCACGGCTTCGCCGATCAGTTCCACGGCACGCTCTGCAGCGAGCCTTTATTTCCAGTCCGAATCCAACTGCGCACGGCTGCCATCGCTCCCGAGCGACGACGCCTGCCGCGCAAAAATCTTCGATCTGCCGCAGGGTGATCAGCGGATCATGCCTGCTCATAGATCGGCAGCGACGACGCCTGCACCTCGTCGCGGAAATGCCGGCTCAACGACGCTGGCGTATGAAGATCAACCTGACGGTGGAGCCGGCTGGCGAGTTCCTCCTGTTGGCGGAAAAGCATGAGCCCGGGGTGCCGACCCGGCAAATATTCGACGAGCATGTCCACGTCGCTCGCCGGGGTGAAGTCGTCCCGCAACACCGAGCCGAACAGCGCCAGCCGCCGGATGCCGTGTTGGCGGCAGAACTTCCCGATTTCTTCGGCGTCCACGGCGATTGGAAGGAGTGCGGGCGTCATGAATGAAGTCTGCCCCGCCTCGGAGGGAGTCGCAAACATTTTGGAGCACCGAGGTGTTGCTGCGGACAATCCGACGGATTTCACAATGCCCTTCCCCTCACCGGAATCCCGGGCAAAGTTCCGCCGCCATGCACCACTGCGGAAACTTCGTCCCACGCGCGCTCACCCGGCGCCAAATGCTCGCGCGCTGTGCGAATGGCTTCGGTGCGCTCGCGCTCACCGCGCTGCTCGCGGACAAGGCGTATGGCGAAATCGTCCGCACCGGGCCTCACAACCCGCTTGCTCCGCGCGCGCCGCATTTTCCGCCGAAGGCGAAGGCGGTGATCTTCCTGTATATGGACGGCGGACCTTCGCAGGTGGACACGTTCGATCCGAAGCCGCGGCTGACGGCGGAGGACGGCAAGCCGTTCGGGATGAAGATGGAGGCGACGCAGTTCAACAACAATGGCGCCACGCTCGGGTCGCCGTGGAAGTTCCAGCAGTACGGGCAGTGCGGAGCGCCGGTGAGCGAGCTCTTCCCGCACGTCGCGCAATGTGCGGACGACCTCGCCATCGTGCGCTCGATGACGAGCGAGTTTTCCGAGCACACGAATGCGAACTATTTCCTGCACACCGGCAGTGGGCTGCAAGGGCGGCCGAGCATGGGCGCTTGGGCGGGCTATGGGCTCGGCAGCGAGAATGCGGACCTGCCCGGCTTCATCGTGCTGAACGGCGGACTCATCCCGCCCGGCGGGCTCGACAATTTCAACAGCGGCTTCCTGCCCGCGTCGTATCAGGGATCGATTTTCAAGACGGGCGCGAATGCCGTGGCGAACGTCACGCCGACCGAGGCGAGCGCGGAATTGCAGAACCACAAACTCGCATTGATGCGGAAGCTGGATCGCGGAGTCGTCTCGCGCTTCGGAAAACTCGACGCGCTCGAAAGTGCGATCGGGAATTACGAACTCGCCTACCGCATGCAGGCCGCGGTGCCGGAACTCATGGCGCTCGACGGGGAGACTGCGGCGACGCGCGAGCTGTATGGCCTGAACGCAAAGCTGGCGCAGACGCAGACTTTCGGCGCGCAATGCCTGCTTGCGCGACGGCTCGTCGAGCGTGGCGTGCGCTTCATCGAACTCACCTGCCCGAATGGCGCGGGCGATCGCTGGGACCAGCACAAGGATCTCAAGGACGGCCACGAAAAGAACGCGCGCTTTGTGGATCAGCCCATCGCGGGCCTGCTGAAGGATCTCAAATCCCGCGGGATGCTCGACAGCACGCTCGTCGTGTGGGGCGGCGAATTTGGCCGCACGCCATTCGCGCAGGGCAAGGATGGGCGCGACCACAATCCCTTCGGCTTCACGATGTGGCTCGCGGGCGGAGGCGTGAAAGGCGGAGTGACCTACGGCGCGACGGACGACTACGGCTACAAGGCCGTGGAGGACAAGGTGAGCATCCACGATCTGCACGCGACGATGCTCCACCTGCTCGGCATCAATCACGAGAAGCTCACGTTCCGCTTCAGCGGTCGCGACATCCGGCTCACGGATGTATACGGCGAAGTCGTGAAGGACATTCTGGCTTGAGGACGGGATTGAATGGCGGAGGCAGAGGCGGGATTTGCTCACCTGCTCTCCAATCCATGCCTTTTACGGGCTGAAGCCCCGGACTACTTTGCGGGCGCGAAGCGCGCGAGTACGGCGGGGTAGAGCTTGTGTTCCTCGGCCTGGATGCGCGCGTGGAGCGACTCGGCGGTGTCGCCGGGGAGCACGGGCACCTCGGCTTGCGCGATGATTTCGCCCGTGTCCATGCCTGCATCCACGTAGTGGACGGTGCAGCCGCTTTTCGTCGCACGGGCGACGACGGCTTGCTTCCACGCTTCGAGTCCGGGGAATGCGGGCAGCAGCGACGGGTGGATGTTGATGATTCGGCGCGGGAATGCTTCGAGCAGCGGCGCCTTGATCATCCGCATGTAGCCGGCGAGCACTACGAGATCGACGCCGGCTTGCTTGAGCAGATCGACCAATCGCTCCTCGGCCTCCGGTTCCAGCTTTGTCTTGAAGCGCCCGGGGCGGAGGTATTCGGCGCGGATTCCGCGGTCGCGAGCGAGCGCCAGGATGCCGGCGTTCTCGATGTCGGAGATCACCACGCGGACCTCGGCATTGAGTTCTCCGCGTTCGATGGCGTCGGCGATGGCGCGGAAATTCGAGCCTTTGCCGGAACCGAGGACGCCGATCCGGAGCGGAGCCGGCTTCATCGGCGGGCGCCGCCTCCAACCATCCGGTTGATGCTGGCGGTCGTGCTCCTGCCGGGGACGAGCGGGAGAATGCGGATCGCGGCACCGGCTTCCTCGATCGCATGGCGTTCGCCGGGATCGAGCGAATCCACGGTGTAATCGCCGCCTTTCGCATAGATGTGCGGCCGGATGACGCCGATGAGCTCCGTGACGCGCTCCGTGTGGAAAACCGTCACAAAATCCACGCAGGCCAGCGCGCACAGCACCTCGGCACGATCGGCCTCGGGATGAACGGGCCGGTCCGGGCCCTTGAGCGCGCGCACGCTGGCGTCGCCATTGACCGCGACGAGGAGCGCGTCACCGAGGGCGCGGGCCTGCTGGAGATAACGCACGTGCCCGACATGGAGGATGTCGAAGCAGCCGTTGGTAAAGACGAGCCTTCTTCCCTGCGAATCGAGCTGCCCGCGGATGGCGGCGAGTTCGGCGGCGGATTTCAACTTCTCGATGCTCATGGCCCCTGCTTCGCGGAAGATGCGCGCCGGCGCGAGGCGAAAGTTTGGTTGGCACGCAGGGCGCGCCCGCTAACGTGCCCGCCCATGAAAGACCCGCGCTTTGACCTGCTCGCGAAGAATCTCGTCTCCTTTTCCACGTCGCTGGAGCGCGGTGAGAAGGTGCTGCTCGACATGTTCGACGTGCCGGACGAGATGACCGTGGCGCTCATCCGCGCGGTCCGTGCCGCGGGCGCGGTGCCACTCGTGCAGGTGCATCACGGCCGTGTGAACCGCGAGATGGCGCTCGGGGCGCAAGAGCCCGGGCTGGAGGCGCACTCGGCGGTGCAGCTCGCGCAGATGAAAAGGATGGACGCATACATCGCGATCCGCGGCGGCGCGAACATCACGGAGACCGCGGACGTCCCGCCGGAGAAGATGAAGCTCCTCTCGAAGAAGATGAAGCCGGTGCTCGACTGGCGGGTGAAAAAGACGAAGTGGTGCGTGCTGCGCTGGCCGAGCCCGAGCATGGCGCAGCTCGCGGGCATGAGCACCGAGGCGTTCGAGGATTTCTATTTCCGCGTCTGCACCCTGGACTACCGGCGGATGCAGCCCGGGATGAAAGCGCTCGCGGCGCTGATGATGAAGACCGACCAGGTGCACATCACCGGCCCCGGGACGGACCTGCGTTTCAGCATCAAGGGAATCCGCGCGCTCCCCTGCGGCGGGACGCACAACATCCCCGACGGCGAAGTCTTCACCGCGCCGGTGAAGACGAGCGTCGAGGGCCAGGTGAGCTACAATGCGCCGACGATCTACCAGGGGATCGCCTTTGACAGCGTGCGGCTCGTCTTCAAGGAGGGCAAAATCGTCGAGGCCACCGCGAACAACACCGCAAAGCTGAACCATATCCTGGACAGCGACCCGGGGGCGCGGTTCATCGGCGAGTTTGCGATCGGTTTCAATCCGCATGTCCTCAGCCCGATGCGGGACATCCTTTTCGATGAGAAGATCGCGGGCTCGTTTCATTTCACGCCCGGCCAGTGCTACGAGGAGACCGATAACGGGAAC
>JBEBGK010000203.1:0-6397 GCA_040081515.1 Chthoniobacteraceae bacterium | reverse complement strand
GACAAAGATTCGCGGGCACTGGCGATTCCGCGTCACCCGGAACAGCGAGCTCTACGTGGACGACATCGACGCGGCGAACCTGCTGAAGGCGGTGGAGGAGGAATTGCGCAACCGGCGCCGCGGCGAGGCCGTGCGCCTCGAGGTGGACGCGGATTGCCCGCAGCACATCTGGCAGCGGCTGCTGGACAATCTGAACCTCGACGAAAGCGCGCTCTACATCATCGACGGCCCGGTGAATCCCACGCGGCTCATGGCGATCTACGAGGGCGTCATCCCGCCGGAGCATCGCGACCCGCCCTTCATCGCTCCGATCGCGCCGGCCGTCCGCGACCGTGCCTCCCTGTTCGCCACGATTCGCCGCCGCGACATCCTGATCCACAATCCGTTTGAGAGCTTCAACACCGTCGTCGATTTCCTCGAGCAGGCGGCGCGCGATCCGAACGTGCTCGCCATCAAGCAGACGCTCTACCGCACCGGCGGCGACGCCCGCATCGTCGGCGCGCTCATGCTCGCGGCGGAGAATGGCAAGCAGGTGACCGCGGTGACGGAGCTGCGCGCGCGGTTCGACGAGGCGAACAACATCGAGTGGGCCCGGCGCCTCGAGGCGGCGGGTGTGCACGTCGTTTACGGAATCGTGGGCCACAAGGTGCACGGCAAGATCGCGCTCGTCGTGCGCAAGGACGAGGACCGGCTGCAACGCTACGTGCACATCGCCACGGGGAATTACAACCCCACGACCGCAAAGACCTACACCGACCTCGGCATCTTCACGGCGGATGAAGACATCGGCGAGGACGCCACGAACCTGTTCAACCTGCTCACCGGCTACAGCCGCTTCCAGCCGATGCGGAGGCTGCTCGTCGCGCCGTTCGATCTGCACCGGAGGACGCTCGAATTGATCGCCCGGGAGGCCGACAACGCGGAACGCAAGAAGCCCGCGCGCATCATCGCCAAGATGAATTCACTCAGCGATGCCCAGACGATTCAGGCGCTCTACCGGGCATCGCAGTCCGGAGTGAAGATCGACCTGATCATCCGCGGAATCTGCTGCCTGCGCCCCGGGCTTCCGGGCATCAGCGAGAACATCACCGTGCGCAGCATCGTGGGCCGCTTCCTCGAGCATTCGCGCATCTTCTACTACGAGAACGGCGGCAAACCGGAGATCTTCATCGGCAGCGGAGACTGGATGTCGCGGAATTTCTTCAACCGGATCGAAGTGCTTGCACCCGTTCAGGACCCGGCGCTGAAGACGCGCATCGTTGACAAGATTCTCGGCGTGCAGCTCGCGGACAACGCGAAGGCCTGGCTGCTGGAACCGGATGGAAGCTACTCGCACGTCCTGCGCCGGGATGGCGAAACGGTTCGTAATTCACAGGCGGAATTGATGGCGCTCTCGCTCGGCGAGGCCGGCCCGGCGCGACGCAAGAAAGGACCTGCGCGCCCGAAGATGAAACCGCGCGCCCGGCCGAAGTAGCCAGGTGGCCGGCATCACGCCTGCCGGAGGCAATGCTCCAACGCGCGGGGCGTGTGTTTCAGGCACGACTCCAGTTCGCGGGCGATCTCCCTTGGCTTTTGCGCGAGCAGTTTCGCGCCCGCCTTCAAAGCCGCCTGCCGGAGGGACTCCTTCCTCTTTGCAATCCGCTTGATGATTCCCTTTCTGCCCGCCGCTGCCGCGCTCTTCCCCAGCATGTCCAGGTCGTTGAATTCCCCGAGGCGATCCCCGAGGCGTCGAGCCAGCCGGGTGCGCCGCTTCATGCCATCGATCGGTCGCAGCACCTGCGACTGGAAGAACAAGTCCTTCACCGGGCGACGCCACTTGTGCAGGGAAGCAGCCGTGGGCTTGCGGGTGCAGGCCTTCATCCCGCTTCTCGCCACGCGGTAAGCCCGCACGTAGGCATCGAAAAGCTGCTCCCAGGAAAGCCCGCCGAGATCGAGCCTGGAAACCATGCGCGACAGCTTCGCCGCTTCCTTGCTGAGCGCCCTAAACTCACCTTGCGCGAGCCCGCCCTTCCCGGTGCCGAGTTGCCTTTGATACGACGTCACCTGCCGCTTTCCCCCGAACGAAGCCCGCAAAGTCGCAATCACGTGCGCGTCGCGCTGCTTCGAAAAAGCGTCCTTCAACTTTCCGGCGGACGCCGAGATGTCCTTCCGCGCCTTCCTGCTCACGCTCTCCCGGACCAGATCCACGATGGCACGGAGCTGCTTCATCCGCGTCCGGAGGGCGTGAATCGCATGGACGGGCCGCTGCGGCAGGAGCTCCAGGTCCCGGCATGCCCCTTCCGCAAGGTGAACCAGCACCATGCGAAATCTGCGGGGCAGCAGGGCCCCGTTGGTCCGGGCGGGCTTCATGGGCCGAATCGTTGCCTTCCCGGCGGCGCGGTCAATGGCGTTCATGTGACAACTGTGTGTCGGAACTTCGGCGGGCGGGCGGGCCGGTGCCGTCCTCCAAGGCATGCCCGGGTCCACTCCGTGAAACGCATTGCCTCATCGCGGGGAATTTTTCATCGTTCCCCGTCACCGCAGGGAACTCCCGACGCGGCGACGCACCAGCAACGATGAACGAAGAACCGAGTTTCCAGGCCGACGCCTCCGGTGACGACCCGGCGCGCGATCTCCGGCTCATGGAAAGGGTGCGCAAAGGCGATGTGGAGGCCTTCCGCGAGCTCGTCGAGGCGCACGAGCGGCGCGTCATCGGGACCGTGACGCGGATGCTCGGCGATGAAAACGAGGCTGAGGATCTGGCGCAGCAGGTTTTCGTCCGCGTCTGGAAAAGCGCCTCCCGATGGGAGCCAACCGCGAAATTCACCACGTGGCTCTACACGATTCTTCGCAACCTGGTCTTCAACGAATGCCGCCGGCGCTCCCGCCACCCGACCCGCTCCCTCGACGCGGCGTCCGATGACGAGGAGCACCCGCAGCAATTTGCGGACGGAAATACGAAAGCCCCGGACACCTCGCTGCTCGACGCGGAGATGCAGGACGCCATCGAGCGCGCCATCCAGGAACTCCCCGAGGCGCAGAGGATGGCGGTGGTCATGCGGCGCTACCAGGATGTGAGCTACGAGGAAATCGCCGAGGTGCTCGACCTCACCGTCCCCGCGGTAAAGAGCCTCCTCTTCCGCGCTCGGACCGATCTGCGCGAGAAGCTGAAACGGTATTTAGGAGAGTGACCCGCGGGAGTTGACGGGTTTATTCAGAAACCATGCGCGCATCCTTCCTCCTCCTGGCCGCCGCGATCACCGTCCACGCCGCAGACGGCAACCGTCTCACTCATCTCGCCGACACCTCGCCGTTCTGGCCGACTGCGAAAACGGCAAAATTCACAACGCCACAGTGGATCGGTGAGCCGGGAGTGGACGCCGTCGTCGTGCTGGCGATCGATGACATGCGCGACACGGCGAAATATGAGGCATTCCTCCGCCCGATCCTCGACCGGCTGAAGCGCATCGACGGTCGCGCGCCGGTGAGCATCATGACGAACACGGTCCCAGCGGGTGACCCGCAATTGCAGGCATGGCTGAAGGAGGGCCTCTCGCTCGAAGTCCACACGCTCACGCATCCCTGCCCGTGCCTTGGCAAGGCAACGTTCGAGGAGGCGAAGCGCACGTATCACGGCGGCGTGGATCTGCTTGGAAGCATCCCCGGCAACAAGCCCGTCGCGTTCCGCATGCCCTGCTGCGACTCGATGAATTCCGCGAGCCCGCGCTTCTTCGCGGAGATTTTCAACCGCACGAGCGAGAAGGGCAACTGGCTCTCGATTGATTCCTCCGTCTTTGTTCGCCCGAGCGGGAAAGATGGGGAGCGCTTCGCCAAGTATTTCCCGAGCGAACTGAAATCCCCGACGAAAGTGTCGCTGCGCGACTACGCGGGCTTCATCGAGGACTATCCATACCCGTATGTCGTCGGGAAACTGTGCTGGGAATTCCCCTGCATCACACCGAGCGACTGGCAGGCATTCAATGCGCACGGCGCGAAGAATCCCGAGACACTCGCCGACTGGAAGGTCGCGCTCGACTGGGTCGTGGGCAAGCAGGGCGTGATGACGACCGTCTTCCACCCGCACGGCTGGAGCAGTCCGGAGCAGTGGGTGGAGTTCATCGACTACGCACAGGAAAAATACGGCAGGCGCGTGAAGTTCCTCACCTTCCGCGAGGCGCTGGAGAGGATCGAAAAGAATGTGCTGCGTAATTGCTCGCTGCGAGACAAAGCAAACGGCGAGAATACTGGAGTCAGACTTCTCGACGTGAACGGGGACGGCTATCTGGATGCCTTATTGCCGCAGAGCGGATCGCCCAACCCGCGTCTTCTACCCAGCCCTGAAAGAGCACCGCGAGAACCCGGAATAACGCGAGTGTGGCGACCTCATCAGAACCTGTGGCATAATACAGAGACACCCTTCGACACTGCCCAGTGGATCATTAATTCTGACGGGCCGGGTGCTGGCATACCTTACCGCTTCGTTCCGCACGTGGCCTTCGGGGTTTTCGATGGTTCCGGCATGGCTTCAGCACTTGCATCGGGTTTAGAGATCTACACATGGCATGGTGAGGCATGGCGGCGAGATGCTGCACGAGAAGCTGGTTTCGATCATCCACTTCTCAAGTGGTTGCGAGGGGATGTTGGTTACGACGGCATCCGTCTCCGGGATTTCGACAACGACGGCGTGTGCGAGCTGCTCGTGAACCACGACATTTTCTCGTGGAGCGAGAAGGAGAAGCAATGGAAGCCCGCGGGCTACTCGCTGCCCGAACGTTGCGCGGTCGTGGACGACAAGGGCCGGGACAACGGCTTGCGCTTCGTGGACCTGAACGGCGACGGCTACGATGACGTCTTCCAGTCGAACGACGCAGGCTGCGAAATTCACCTGTGGGCAGGGAAAGTGAAGGAAGGTCTCGGGTGGAAGCGCGGCTGGCCCCACGTCGTTTGCACGGGCGCGCGCATAGGCGCGAAGTGTTTCCCTCCTTTCATCCGCGATGGGCAGGACAACGGCGCATGGTTTCACCGCGGCCACGTCGTCTGGCAGAACGAGGACACGATGAAGCTCGAGGCACACACGTTGCGACGCTCGTTCAAGGAGGTCATCGCGTTCGACGTGCCGTCACCGAAATCACCGGAGCAATCGCTGGCTGCAATGCACGTGCGGCCCGGATTCACGGTCGAACTCGTCGCCACGGAGCCGCTGATCGTCGATCCCGTCGCCTTCGACTGGGATTCTCAGGGCCGGCTCTGGGTCGTGGAGATGCGCGATTACCCGCTTGGAATCGACGGAAACGGAAAACCCGGAGGTGTGATCAAGCGCCTCACTGACGAGAACGGGGACGGCATCTACGACAAAGCGGCAACCTTTGCCGAGGATCTCCCCTTCCCGACCGGCCTCTTCCCGTGGCGCGACGGCATCATCGTGGCCGCAGCGCCGCATGTTCTCTTCCTGCGCGATGCCAATGGCGATGGCCGTGCTGACGAGCGCACGGTGCTCTTCACCGGCTTCACCGAGGGAAACCAGCAGCATCGCATCAATGGCTTCGACTGGGGCCTCGACGGCTGGCTCTACGGCGCAAACGGAGACAGCGGCGGGAACATCGTAGCCGCCGACGCGAGGAGGCGGGCTGATCAAACGAACGGAAAGAATGCCCGCGTTCTCACGAGCACGGCTACGAGCATCTCCGGTCGCGATTTCCGGTTTCGCCCGGACACCGGCGAATTCGAGCCCGAGAGCGGTCACACGCAATACGGCCGCCATCGCGACGACTGGGGGAACTGGTTCGGAAACAACAATCCCAACTGGCTCTGGCACTACACCATCGACGACCGGTACCTCCGGCGAAACCCGAAGCTCGCGGTGAAGACGACGAAGCAGATGCTCGCGAACTACGAAGACAACAAGCGCGTCTTCACCGCCTACGCGAAGGAGGATGCGCCGATCCGGTTCAATCAGCCGCAGTCGCTGGGCTACGTCACCAGCGCGAACAGCCCGGTTCCCTATCGCGACGATTTGTTCGGCGACGCGTTCGGGACGAGCGTGTTCATCAGCGAACCGGTTCACAACGTGATCCACCGCGAAGTACTCGTCCCCGACGGCGCGACATTCACCAGCCGGCGCGCCGCGGACGAAACCACGCGGGAATTTCTCGCGAGCAATGACATGTGGTTTCGCCCCACGATGACGAAGACCGGGCCGGACGGCGCGCTTTACATCGCTGACATGTATCGCTTTGCGCTCGAGCATCCGGAGTGGATTGCGCCCGAGACGCAAGCGCGGCTCGACCTGCGGGCTGGCGAGGACAAAGGCCGCATTTACCGCGTATTCCCGAGCGGCAAGAAGCCGCGCCCGATCCCGAACCTTGGCCGGCTCGACGATTCTGCACTCGCGACCGCGCTGGACAGCCCGAACGGCTGG
>JBEBGK010001143.1:0-1576 GCA_040081515.1 Chthoniobacteraceae bacterium | reverse complement strand
CAGTAGAGGCGTCCGTCGCCGCTGCCGAAGATGACGCCGCCGTCCTTGCAGAGCACGGGCGAACTGTCCACCTCGCCCTTCGTGGCGAAGATCCAGCGCGCGGTGCCTTTCGCCCGATCGATGCAGTGCAGCCGCTTGTCCCGGCCGCCGATCAGCACGACGTCGTCATTGATCGCCGGCGAGGAAAAGTAGGCGAAGTTCCGATCGCGGTATTTCCAGAGGTTGTCACCCGTGGTGATGTCGAACGCGAAGACCTGGTTGCTGTGGTTGCCGAAATAGACCATCCGGCCATCGGTCGCCACGCTCCCGGGGATGTATGCCTCGGCATCGATCTTCCGCGACTCCGTCCCATCCTTCAGCGAGACGACGTGAAGCAGGGCGTCGCACCCGCCGAACACGGTCTCTCCGCCGGATGTCACCGCGAGTGCGCCGTTGATGAAGTTCTCGGTCTCCAGCTTCCAGATTACCTTTCCGGTGGCGGCGTCCAGGCAGTAGGCGGAAAAGTCGTAACTGCCGATGAGGATCCATTTCGTGCCGGTGCCGGGGGCCTTGGTCCAGTTCGCGCCGCCGAGGATCTTGTCGTTGGTTTCGTGGCTCCATTTCTTCGCGCCGGTCGCGGCGTCGAGCGCATAGAGCCGCCCGTCGGAGGAGCCCACGTAGCAAAGCCCGTCGAGAATCAACGGCGTCGCCTCGATGGGACCCTCCGTCTTGAACGACCACATCTCCTTGCCGTCGCCCAGGCCGACGCAGTGCACGAGGCCGCCGTCGTCGCCGAAATAAACGCGTTCGCCCGCGATGGCCGCGCCGCCCTTGACCGGAGTGCCGGCCTTGAACTGCCAGCGCAGGGCGATCGTCGCCGGCGCCGCCTCATCTGCGCGACCGTGCAGCTCAGGTCCGCCGCGATGCATCGGCCAGTCGCTGGCGGTCGCGATGCAGGAGAATGCGCCGAGCAGCAGGGGCGCGAGTTTTCCGAGGGGGCGGAGCAGCACGGGGTTTTTCACAGGAGGGATTCGTAGATCCGCTCGAAATCCGAAGCGGCGACAGGGCGGGGGTTGAAAGTGGCGGTCCATTGCCGTGCGGCTTCCTCCGCGAGGGAGGGGATGTTTTCCGCCGTCACGCCGAAGGTCCGCAACGGCGCGGCGAGGCCGGCGAGGCGGAGGATTTCTTCCAGCGCGACCGCCAGGGATTCGGGATCGTGGAGCCCCCCCGCGCTGCAAAGCTCGTCGTAGCCGGCTGCTGCGGAGGGTTCCGATGCGTTGAAGCGGACCACCGCCGGGAGGACGATGCCCACGGCCTGCCCGTGGACGACCCCGTGGTGGGCGGTGAGCGGGTTCGCGGCGCTGTGCGCTGCGCCGAGCATGGATGCCTCGATGGCAAGTCCCGCGTAGGCTGCGCCGAGCTGCATCCGGCCCCGCGCGGCGAGATCGCCGGGTGCGGTGACGACGCGCGGAAACGCCTCGAAGCACAGCCGGAATGCCTCCCGGGAAAAGACGCCGCTCAATGCGGTTCGCTTGCGCGTCACGGCGGTCTCGACGGCATGCGCCAGCGCGTCCACGCCGGTGCAGGCGGTGACGCG
>JBEBGK010000005.1:0-22473 GCA_040081515.1 Chthoniobacteraceae bacterium | reverse complement strand
CTTCGGTCTCCGGCCGATTGAGCGCCAGCAACCGGGCGCGGCGCTTGTAAACGCCCGCATTCCAGCGCGGGTCGCGACGGCGATCGGTTTCCACGGGCGCCCAGCTCTCGTCACCGCCGCCGGGCTGCCATTCGCCGGCGACCGCCATCGCGGGAGGCGCGAGACGATTTGCGCCAAGCGTCAGCAGACGTTGCACCATCGGAAGAATGACGAAGCCATCGTCGAGCGTGCTCCAGTCCGCTTCCGGCAGCGTCGAACAGGCGAAGACGTATCCGTCGCCCAAGCGCCGGCCGGTGAGGAACGGCTGTCCATCCGCGAATGCTCCATACACGTGCGCCGTTCCCTCGGCATTGCGCGGGAGTTGCCGTTGCTGGACTGCGAGTCGGGCGAGTGGCAGCGATGCGCCGGCGTCCGTGCGCGACAGCGGGCCGTCGAGTTCGTCCCAAGCAGTCACGCGGAAAGGATCGCGTCCGCTCTTTTCCGCGGCAGCCCAGGACAGACCGAGCGGCCCCTCGCCTCCGGCGCCGCCGGGCGGGAGCGCGAGCAGCACGCCGCCGCCTTCGACAAATTGCTGGAGTGACTTTGCATCCGCGTCGGTCGGCGGTGCGCCCTGCCACACGACGAGCGCGACATCCTTCCAACGCGTGGAGGACGCCCGCGCAGGTGGGAGAATCTCCGCGGTGCGATCCGTCCGCGTGGGATCGGGTGCCGCGGCAAAACGCAGGACCTTCGACGTCATCGGCAGATCGCCAATCGCCGTCGTATGCACGGGAACCGGCGCGCGCTGGACGAAATAGGTGGTGTTGTCCGCCGGCGCGTCGTCCGCGGGCAGCTCGACTTTCCCCCAACTGCCGCCGGGCTCGAGCTGCGGCACGTCGAACTTCAGCGTCTGCCGTTGCGTAGGCGCGTTCAGCTTCAGGTCCATCTGGCTCTTCGCGCCGTCGCGCGTGACCAGCAGCGGGAAAGTGCCGAGCTGTCCGCCCGATTTGATTTCGAGTCCCAGCGTGCTCTGACCCTTCCCCGATTTCGGATCGCGCACGCGGAACTCCGCGCTTTTCACGCCGATGCTGAGATTCGCGCCGCCCGTGGAGGAAAGGTCGAGGATGCGCATATTCGTCTCCTGCGGCAGCCCGGCGAAACGCGCGGCGATGTCCTGCCACTCGGGCGCATCGGGCCGCCAGTTGCTCGATTGCATGTCGCTCGCGAGCCATACCTCGGAGCTGCCCGGCTTGTTCTTCACGAGGTAATCGAGCGCCACGCGCAGCATCGCGGGAATGTCCGCCGCTGTGTCCGTTGCCGAGGCCATCTGCATCGTGCCGAGCGTCGCGGTGTCGGCAATCTCGAGCGGCGTGCGCAGCACGTTTTCGATGAGCACAAAGCGGCTGCCCGCGCTCTGCTTCGCCGCCTGCGCGAGCAGCGCGATAGCGTGCTGGCGTTTGCTTTCCTGCTGGTCGGGCCCGCGTCCTTCCATGCTCGCCGAGCGATCCAGCAGCACGAGCACGACCTCCGGCGCACCGCCTGCCGCGCTGCCGATCCAGCCGCCGGTGATCGGCCGGGCCATCGCCCAGATGAGAAATAGAATCACCAACGCGCGGAACAACAGCAGGAGGTATTGCCGGATCTTCGCACGCCGCGTCGCCGCCTTGTTCGCCTTCAGCAGGAACATCATCGCCCCCCAATGCACCGTGCGATAGCGCAGGCGATTGAGCAGATGGATGATGATCGGCAGCAGAATCGCCGGCAGCGCCCAGAGCATCCATGGCTGGAGGTAGCTCATCGCAAGCGCGGAACGCGGAACGCAGAACGACGGCCCTCCGGGCCAGAAACTTTCGCCAGCACCGCTAAATTCATCTCCGTCCGCCTTTCTTCGATTGCCGGATCCGCTTCAGCAAAAAGTTCGAGAGCATGCCCTCGAATGGCTGGTCGAGATACGTGAGATGGTAGTCCACATTGAACTGCCGGCAGCCATGCCGCAGCGCCTCGAGGTAGGACATCAGCGCCTCGCGATAGGCATCGCGCACCACGCCGGGATCGGTGATGAGATCCGCGCCCGTCTCCAGGTCCACGAAACGCACGGGACGCGTGAAATCGAAATCGAACTCCTGCCGGTCGAGCAGATGGAAAATGGCGACGTCGTGTTTGTAGAAGCGCAGGTGTTTGATGCAGTCGAGCAGCGCAGGCACCTCGGTGAAAAGGTCGCTCACGACGATCACCAGCGCGCGTTGCCGGATGCGTTCGGCGAAATCGTGCAGCGTCTGGACGATGTTCGATTCCCCGTGCGGCTGCACATCGGCAAGCGTCTGGTACATCTGGCGCAGATGCGACGGCGTGTGCCGGGGCGGGAGATCCACCGTCTTGTCCGCGAAACAAGTGAGCCCCACCGCGTCGCCCTGGTGGACGAGCATGTGCGCGATGGTCGCCGCGAGTTTGCGCGCGTAGTCGAACCGCGTGCCGCCCTCCGGCGTGCTCGTGAATTTCATCGAGGCGCTCGTGTCCACGACGAGGTAGCAGCGCAGGTTCGTGTCCGCCTCGAATTCGCGGATGAAAAATTTGTCCGTCCGCGCAAACACGCGCCAGTCGAGAAACTTGATGTCATCCCCCGGCGCATACTTCCGGTATTCGGCAAACTCGACCGAGGCTCCGCGCGTCGCCGAGCGATGCAGCCCGTTCACGGAGCCGAGCATCGGGTTGCGGACATTCAGCACGAGCCGCGAGAGGCGCCCGATGACGTCCTGGTCGAGGAAGTCGAGATTGAAGGGAGCGTCGGGCATCGTATCAAAAGGTCTGCAACGAAACCTTGGAAACTGCGGACGACCACGCCGCAAAGGATACCCACGAAGAATGCAGACGCATCGCATGCGAGCACCGCGCCCCGGCCCGTAGACGAACTCGCCCGACTCGCCGAGCGCGACGACGACGACGACGACGCACCGCATGCGAGCACCGCGCCCCGGCCCGTAGATGAACTCGCCCGGCTCGCCGAGCGCGACGACGAGGACGCACCACATGCGAGCACCGCGCCTCGGCCCGTAGGGCCGCAACATGAATAGCCGTGGGTGACGAGTCTTCGAGGAACCCACGGATCGCGCGGAATGCGAGCGTGCCGCGTAGCGGCACAACAAGAGACGTGCGGCTAGAGCAGATATTTCTCATCGAATTGGATCTTCGCCTCCGCGAGCAGCCGCTTGAGTTCATCCACAAACGACTCGCGCTTGTGATGCTCCTGCTGGTTTTTGACATATTCGATCAGCCGTTCCTTCTCGCCGATCGAGTGGGTGAACGCCGCATAGCCATCCTGCCAACCACGCCAGCGCGGAAAAACATTCCCCCGCCGAATCCATGCCGTGGCGGCGTTCTTCACCTTCTTGATGTATTCCGCGAGAGCGACCGTCGGGTGGATGTGCGTGACGATGTGAGCGTGATCCTCGACGGCGTTGATGCGGTAAAGATGGCAGTCGAGCTTGTTGTTGATGCCCCAGATGTAGCGACAAAGTTCGTCCTTCCGTTCCGGGAGGATGAGCGGGCGTCGTTCCTTCGTTGAAAAGACGATGTGATACAGGAGCTGGGTGAACGTATTCGCCATCGTCAACCGTGGGTTGCGCCGCTACGCGGCGCGCTCGCCTCCTGCGTGATCCGTGGGTTCCTCGGGGACTCGTCACCCACGGCTATTGTTGTGGAAGCCCTACGGGCTTGGAACTGTTGCGTGCTTTTTGTGGGAACTCCGTGGGCTTGGGTGCGGCGCGCGCCCGTTGTGGAAGCCCTGCGGGCTTGGAACTGCTGCGTGCTTTTCGTGGACGCTCTGCGGGCTTGGGTACGGTGCATGTCCCTTGTGGAAGCCCGTTGACCTTCGATGCGCTGCGAGATATTGGAAACGGACGGGAGTGTCACCATGCGCCGTGTCTTTGCGTGCGCTGATCCAGGCTGTGTCGTTGTCGGGCTTCCTTTGGATACTAAGGCGTTGCTCGTCATTGACCATTCCAAGGATGTGACCGTTGCGTTCGTCATTGCTCAGGCTTCGCTGAGGTGACGTCTATCTCTCCGTCTCCTTGATCACCCGCCGGATGATTTCCGCGGCGTCCACGCCTTCGCTCTCGGCGTGGAAATTCACGAGGATGCGGTGGGCGAGCACGGGCTCGGCGACGGCGAACAAATCTTCGATCCGCGCGAGGTAGCTCCCGTAGAGGACGGCGCGCGCTTTTGCGCCGAGCACGAGATATTGCACGGCGCGCGGGCCGGGGCCCCACATCACGAATTTCTTCACCCAGTCCGGCGCCTCTTCGCCGCCGGGGCGGCATTTGCGCACGAGCTTCACCGCGTACTCATACACATGGTCCGGGACGGGCACTCGGCGGACGATATCCTGAAACTTCAGGATTTCCTCGCCGCCGATCAGCTTGTTCAGCGGTGCGGGCGCGGCGCCGGTCGTGGTCTTCGCGATTTGCAATTCCTCCGCGGCGCTCGGGTAGCCGACGTTGATGAGAAACATGAACCGGTCGAGCTGCGCCTCGGGCAGCGGATACGTGCCTTCCTGCTCGATGGGATTTTGCGTCGCGAGGACGAAGAACGGCTTTTCCAGCGTGAAGTGATGTTTGCCCGCATTCACCTTCTGCTCCTGCATCGCTTGCAGCAGCGCGGCCTGCGTCTTCGGCGGCGTGCGGTTGATTTCATCCGCGAGGACGATATTCGCAAAAATCGGCCCCTTCACGAACTCGAACGCCCGCCGCCCGGCCTGCTCGGTCTCCTGTAAAATCTCGGTGCCCGTGATGTCGCTCGGCATCAGGTCGGGGGTGAATTGAATGCGGCTGAAGCTGAGTGACATCAGATCCGCGAGCGAGTGGATGAGCAGCGTCTTCGCGAGCCCCGGCACGCCCATGAGGAGCGCGTGGCCGCGACCGAAGACGCAGGTGAGCAATTGCTCGATCACCTTGTCCTGGCCGATGATGACCTTCGCGAGTTCGGTGCGGATACGACCGTAGAGCTCGCGGAGTTGATCGATGGCGACGACGTCGGCCTCGCGGTTGGCGGTGTCGGCGGGCGGGGGAGTCTGGATGTTGGTCATGTCGGATTGGCCTTGGGAAAGAGGGGTCGCGGTAGGACAGACCATTGCGCGGATTTGTCCACGCTGAAAATGAGACTGAATGCCGCGCGCGCCTTGCCTGGGGGCGCGCTCCACCGTCTGCAGCGGCGAGAGCCTACTTCTGTTGTGCCGCCAGCGCCGCCGCTGCTTTCGCCTTTGCCTCCTCGGCGCGGCGGGCGATCTCCTCGGGCGAGGGCAGCGACATGAGTACCTCGGCGGGGATGTCACCCGCGGCGGCGAGCTTGGTGAGGCATTTCTGCCGCTCGGCCAGCGCCTTGTCGGAGTCGCGCTCCTTGCTGAAGCGGCTCTGCGCCTTCAGCGTCCGCTCGCGCAGCATCGAATACACGTCGCCGCCGAGCAGCGCAGAGATGTCGATCTTCATCTTCTCGCGGTTCAGGTCCGTCGCGCTCACCACGTCGCCATTGATTGGCCCGGCCTTGTATTTCGGAAACATGATCGCCGCCTCCGGGCACACACGCGAGCAAGCGGGGCAGTTCGTCTTGCAGTTGTCGTTGTTCTGCACCTGGATGTGGCTGTCGCCGTCCACGCCGTACACGCCGAAGAGGCAGAAGCTGAGGCACTGCATGCAGTTCGTGCAGCGGTCGTAGTCGATGACCGGGAACCACGGCTTCCATGCACCGTGCTGCGCCGCGCCCGCCGCCGAGCGCTCCTCCTCGACGAGTGCCGTCACGCCCGCGACGTCGCGGTTCGAGATGTCGTGCATCCGCACCTTCACCGCACCATCCGCATCGTCGGCATTCGGCGTGCCGCCGGAAAATTTTCCCAGCACGAGCAGCGAACCTTTTTCCTGCGGCGCGACCATCCCCCCCGCGGTCGTGCGCGTGACTGCGTAGCCCTTTTCGAGCAAAGCGGCCATCGTCGCGAAAGTGTTGTCGAGCGGTGCGGCGCCATCGCCTTCGTAGAGAATAACGCGGAGTGTGGATTCGTCTTTGATGGGCATGGGGAGTTCAGGGTTGTGGGTTCGGTGCCGGTTCCGGCGCGGCTTTCGGGTCACGCGCGGGCAGATTCGGCAAAAGATCCTCAGCCGTGAGCCGCGTGCAGATTTCGTCGGCGGTGAGCGTCCGCATGTTCAGCACTTCGGTCCTGTCTGGCGCGAGGTCGGCATTGCACTGGTGAAAGAGCCCCTTCACCGCGCGGGGGAAGCAGGCTGCGATCTTCACCGCACCCTGTGCCGCGAGTTGCTGGAGCGCAGGGTCGCGGCGTGCGGCCATCTCGCACAGGTCAGCCACCGCATCGAACGCCACGCCGCTCTCGCACAGCCTGCGCAGCACGGCTTCCTTCACGTCCTTCGGGATCACCTGCGCATACTGGCAATGGCAGTAGAGGATGCGTGGTGCGGCTTCGGGCATGGGTCGGCTTCGTACAGCGATTTTGAGAGGTTGCCAACTGCTACTACATGACGTGCTGTTTCGCTGTGCTTTGACAGGGGGTGGAATCTGGGCGCTTATCCGTTCATGAAGGCTCGTTTCTGGAAGGGACTCGCACTTGCGCAAGTGGCGTGCATCGTGGCGCTGATTGTCGGTAGCTTGTGGTGGGATCAGGAAACAAGAACCCGAACCCGAGTTGCGACGTTGCGTGCCCTGTATGATTACCTAAAGCCGCCTCCGCCGGATGGAGCAGTCAGGGTTCCCATCGTTGTGGATTTGACGTTGGAAGAGGGGGTGCTTCGCCGCTTCGTGAATGCGCAACAGATGGATCGAGACCAGCTGGCAGAATTCGCAGCAATGCTTGCGAAGGCGAGTGAGATGGATCCGATCATCGTCCGCCCTGCGCCTGGACTTCCAATCGAGCGAGTCATCGAGACACTGCGCATCATGACGGCGGGCGGACTTAAGATTTTCATCTTCCCCTTCCAGCACGAGACGCTTGCGATCACGGATCGAAATATCACATCCGAAGGAGTGTTGCCTGACCTCCCTCCAGAATCGCCCGGCGGGTCGAAGTAACTACACGACCGCGTCGCGGTGGGTGGGCTCCGGTTTGCCGGGGCGGAAAAACTCGAGGTGTTCGAGCCGTGCCGACAATGCTTCGCCGCCGAGTGCTGCGATGGTCTCTTGCACTGCATCGCGAATCGCCTCGGGCGCGGCTTCGGCGCGGCAGTTGATGATGAGCTGGCCGGTTTGCACTGGCTCTTCGAGGGTGAGCGAAAGCTCAGGGACGAAATCGCTGCGCACGAGGTTCACCGAGGCGATGTCGCCGAGACCGCTGTCGGGGCTCAGCGTCATTTTGAGATGCGCGATCTCCGAGCCGGCGAGCCGGCGCTGGATGTCCGCGGCGATGGTCTTGAGCACGGCGTCCGAATCGAATCCGCCGGGCGAGGCGAGCTGCACGGTCGCATTCAGCCAGCCGAGGAGCGCCTCACCCTCAGCGTAGAGTTCGTAGTCCACCTCCATGGTCGCGCGCTGGGTTTGCTCGCCGCTTTCGATCCGCTCCAGCCATGGCGCGAGCCCTTCGCCCTTCCGGACGCTCACGGCGAAAATCTCCGCGGATGGGAACTCCGCGGCAATCCGGGTGCGGAGGCGTTCGAGGCGCGATCCGTCGAGCAGGTCGGTTTTCGTGATGACGATGATGTCCGCTTCCTCGAGTTGCTTGCGGTAGATGTAGGTGACCTTGTCGGAAAACTTCCCGCCTTCCGCGAGACCGAACAAGCGCTCGGCGCGGATGGGATCCACCAGCACGCTCAGCGGCGCGATGGCGAACGAGTCGCCGTAGATGCGCCGTAGCGGATAGGTGACGGTCGCAACGAGGTCCGTGCAGCTCCCGACGGGCTCGGCGATGAAGACATCCGGGCGCGAGGTGTCTGTCAGCTTCTGTGCGGCGTCGGTGAGGGTGTTGAAGCGGCAGCAGAAACAGCCGCCGGTGATTTCCTCGGTGGAGAATCCGCGCGAACGGAGCATCGCGGTGTCCACGAGTTCGCTCCCTTGATCATTCGTGATGAGCCCGACGCGGAGGCCCTGCCCGGCGAAGTGCTGCGCCACCGCGGCGACGGCGGTCGTCTTTCCCGCGCCGAGGAAGCCGCCAATCATCACATAGCGGGCCTTGGATTGCGGATTGCGGATTGAGCCTTTGGAAATGAGATCAGTCAGAGGCTCTGTCTCACTTCGTTCGGCTGCGGATTGCGGATTGGGCATGGGTTCGTGGAGTTCAATTCAGAGGAGGCCTCGCGCAAAGGCGCAAAGACGCAAAGGGGTCGGGGTTCTTTGCGCCTTCGAGCGATGCCGGGATCACTCCCGGAAAATGAACCGCCGTCACTTTTGCGAGGCAATGGAGTTTCATTCGCCCTCGGCTTTTTGTTTTTCGAGGATCTTGTCGATCGTCGTGTCGAGCATCGCGCGGTATTGTTCGAGCGGCACGCATTTCTCATCCGGCTCACCGTCCACATCGTAGAGCCAGCCTTCCGTGTAGGGATTCTTTCCCACGCACTCCACGTTGCTCGCGAGCACCGGATTGCCGCTCGCGAAAGTGCCGCTCACGCACGCGTAGATGTCACTGATCGCCTTGAATCCCTCGATGCTCCCGACGATGTCGCCGCCCGCCAGCGCCGAGCCGGGTTGTTTTTCAAAGCGCACCTCGACGATCTCGCCGAGCATGCGCGTGGCGAATTTTGTGAACCCGATGCGCAGGCGTGTGCCACCCAGCTTCGCGATCCAGAAATGCGACGGACTGTAGAGGCAGTCCACCGGCAGGTGGGTGACGAAGTTGCTGCGTTTGTAAAAGGATGTCGCGGGTGCGCTCATCGGGCCGCGCAACATCGGGCATCGTGCTTTGCGGGGCGAGCGCAATGTGGGACAGTCGGGAGAGTCAGGACAGCCTGCGCCGTCTCCGATCCCCGCATTCGGAAGATTCCAAGGTTGCAGATGCCCCGCGGTGTACGGTTTGGCAGTCCGCCGAACATCCGCTCCCCCGCCATGCCCCGAGAAATCCATCCGCTTATTCCCGTCTTCGCACTTGCCTTCACGCTTTCTGTCACCGCAGGCGCGGCAGGCGGCGCGAAGGCCTTCACGCATGAGATGCCGCCGATCGATTTGCCGGACGGCTACGTCGCGGAAGTGGTGGCCGCACCGCCCCTCGTGCGGCATCCGATCATGGCGACGATCGATGATCGCGGGCGGTTGTTCGTGGGCGATTCGTCGGGCGTGAATCTGAAGAAGGACGAACTGGAGAAGGAACTGCCGCACCGGGTGCTGATGCTGGAGGACGCGAATGGCGACGGTGTTTACGACAAGTCCACGGTCTTCGCCGACAGGATGACATTCCCGCAGGGCGGCGCGTGGCTCGGCGGATCACTCTACGTGATGTCGCCGCCGGGCCTATGGAAATTTACGGACTCGGATGGCGACGGCGTGGCGGACAAGCGCGAGAGGATCGTGAGCGGCTTCGAATACACGGGCAACGCGGCGGATGTGCACGGGCCGTTCGTGCATCCGAACGGGCGCCTCTACTGGTGCCACGGACGCAAGGGCCACAAAGTCGTGGGCAAGGAGGGCGCGGTCGTCCACGAGGGGCTCGCAAGCGGCATCTGGTCGTGCAGGCCGGACGGCTCGGAAGTGCGCTGGCATTCGCTCGGCTGCGGGGACAACCCGGTGGAGGTGGACTTCACGCCCGAGGGCGAAATCCTCGGCGTGCAGAACATTTTTTACACGAACCCGCGTGGCGACACGATCGTCCACTGGCTGCGCGGCGGCATCTACCCGCGGCCCGATCAGCTCAAGGCGATCGAGGGGCTGCCGCGCACGCTCGACACCATGCCGGTCGTGCACAACTACGGCCATGTCGGCGTGAGCGGCTGCACGTTCTACCGCAGCGGCGCGCTCGATCCGGAGTGGCGCGGGAATCTTTTCGTCACGCACTTCAACACGCAGCGGCTCACGCGCATGGAAGTCGCGCGGGATGGTGCGAGCTACAAGGTGACCGAGCGGGAGTTCCTCAAGCTGCGGAATCCCGACGTGCATCTCACCGACGTGCTCGAGGACCGCGACGGCTCGCTGCTCGTGGTGGACACGGGAGGCTGGTTCCGCATCGGCTGCCCTTCGTCGCTCATGGCGAAGCCGGACATCCCAGGGGCGATCTACCGTGTGCGGAAAGCCGGAGCGCCGGCGAAATGCGAGCCGTGGGGTGCGGGCATTGCGGGCGTGTGGAAGAAGGACGAGAAGGCGCTCATCGCCGCGCTCGGCTCAAAGGATGCAAGCGCCGCGCGCGCCGCGGGCAATGCGCTCGCGATGAAGCTCACGGCTGACGCGATTCCCGCGCTGCTGAAGGCGTTGGCTCGCGACGATGCCGGCGTGCAGCTCGCCGCCGCGCACGCGCTCGGCGCGCTGCCGAAGCTCGACGCAAGGACGACCGGCGCGCTGCTGCGGCACATTGGCGGCGAAGTGGACCGGTCGGTGGAGCACCAGGCGATGTTCGCGCTGCTCACCGCGGGCGAGCTGGAGACGATCGCCGCCGCGTTCCGCGATGAAGCGAAGCCCGCGCTCCAGCAGCGCCTGCTCACCGTGCTCGACCAGCGGCACGAGCTCACCGCCGAACGCGTGACCCCGCTGCTCGACTCCTCCAATCCGGCGCTCGCGCGCAAGGCCGCGGAGATCCTGCTGCGCCACGGCGACTGGCCGGTGGCCGCGCGACTCACGGACTGGCTGCGCGCGAAGTCGGTGACCGCGGACCGGCTCGCGCTGATCGAACTGCTCGCCACGCCACGCCTCGCGACGATGCCCGAGGTGATCCCGCTTCTGCTCGAACGCAAGGAACCCGCGGCGCAGCGCGCCGCCTGGCGCGTGCTCGCCGCCGGCGACAAGCCGCCCGTCGAATGCGCGCCGGCGCTGCAAAAGGCCCTCGGGAGCGCCGCGCCCGCCGATCTTCCGCTCGTGCTCGCCGCCGCGGCGAAAGTCTCCACGCCCGGTCTGCGCACCGCGATGCGCGAATTTTCCGACGATGCAAGGCAGCCGCTCAGCCTGCGCCTGAAGGCGCTCGGCGCATCGCTCGATCGCGGCAAGCCGCTGCCCGCCGAGTCATTCGACCTGCTCACGCGTGCGCTCGCGGATGCCTCGCCCTCCGCGCGATTGGAAGCTGTGCGCACGCTCGTGAGCGCGAAGCTCGCAAAGGAGCAACTGCTGGCGCTCCCGCGTCTGATCCCGGCGCTCGGGCCGCTCGAACTCGCCGAAATCCTGAAGGGCTACCGCGCGTGGCTGAAGACCGATGCGGCGCTGCCGTTCGCGCAGGCTCTGAAAGATTCCGCCGCGCTGGCGAGCGTGGAGGAAAGCCATGTGCGCACGATCTTTTCCGATGCACCGCCTGCGATCTTCGCGGAGATCGCGCCGGCGCTCCAGGCCCTCGCCGCCGATGATGCGTCGCGCCGGCGCATGCTCGAAACGCTGCCTGCGCGCATCGCAAAGGAGGGCCGCGCCTCCGAGGGGAGGAAGCTTTTTGAGAGCGGCGCCGCCGCGTGCAGCACGTGCCATCGCATCGGTGAGGTGGGGAATCTCGTCGGGCCGAACCTCTCCACGATCGGCGGCATCCGCGTCGAGCGCGACCTGCTCGAATCCATCCTGTTTCCGAGCAACTCGCTGGCGCGCGACTACGAGGCGCACGCGATCGAGACGGCGGACGGCCGGAGCCTCATGGGCGTCATCCGCGCCAGCCTGCCCGACGTGCTGGTCTTTGCCGACGCCGGCGCGCAGGAGCACCGCATCCCGCATTCGCAGATCACCGCGAAGACGACGCTGGCGACGTCGCTCATGCCGCAGGGCCTGGACAAGGCGCTCAGCAGCCAGCAACTCATGGATCTCATCGCGTATCTGCGAAGCCGGAAGTAATCCGGGGCCGCAATGTTTCTGATTTTCCTGCGGGCAACCGGCTTGGAGCCTGCTACTCTCCCGGCCAGCCCTTAGCCCAAACCATGCAAGATCCCACAGGCGGCGTCCGTGGCCGTTCCAACCGCAACAACACTGTCGGCGACCCCAGGCTCGACGAAAAGGTGCGCCAGCTCGTGGATGAGATGGGCACGGAAAAGCCTCGCGAATTGATCGAGGAGATGATCACCACCGCGCTGAAAATGGCGCGCGACCAGACCAGCGTGGCCGATCTCAAGATGCTCAATCGCGCGTTGAAGGAGCTGCGCTATGCCGTCCGTGTATTCGCGCCTTACCGCGAGCGGCGCAAAGTCGCGGTCTTTGGCAGCGCGCGGACCCCGGAGGATGCCGAAGAGTACAAGGCCGCCGAGACGTTCGGCCGGGAGATGGTCGAGCGCGGCTACATGATCGTGACCGGCGGGGGCGATGGCATCATGGGCGCGGCGCAGAAGGGGGCCGGGCGCGAGCACAGCTTCGGGCTGAACATCCGCCTGCCTTTCGAGCAGTCGGCGAACGAAACGATCGACGGCGACAAGAAGCTGATCAACTTCAACTACTTCTTCACCCGGAAGCTCAATTTCGTGAAGGAGACGCACGCCATCGCGCTGTTCCCCGGCGGCTTCGGGACGATGGACGAAGGGTTCGAGGTCCTCACCCTCATGCAGACCGGCAAGGCGCGCATCTTTCCGCTCGTGCTCGTGGACAAGGCCGGCGGCACCTACTGGCAGACGTGGCTCGATTTTCTTCACAATCATCTGCTCAAGCTGCGGCTCATCTCGCCCGATGACTTCAACCTTCTCCACCACTGCGAATCGGTGGAATGCGCGGTCGAGCACATCGTGCGCTTCTATCACAATTTCCACAGCTACCGCTGGGTCGGCGGCAGGCTCGTGATGCGTCTCCAGCAGCCGCTCACGCAGAAGAAGATCGAGCGCATGGACACCGAGTTCAGCGATGTCCTCGCAACCGGGAAATTCGCCCAGTGCTCCGCCCTGCCGGAGGAAAGCGGCGAACCGGAGATCGCCCATCTCCCGCGGCTCGTCTTCCAGCCGCACCGTCGCAATTTCGGACGCCTGCGGAAGGTGATCGATGCGGTGAACGAGGTGTAGGGCAGTCCAAAGTTTTCCCGCAACCTCGGGCCGGCCGGCGGGTTTCCATGGCCAGCCACTGCCACTCCCGTAACCCTTCGCGGATGGCGGGCGTCTTTTCACCACACACCCGATACTCACCATGAACCCGACGGACTCGAACACTTGCGGAGACATCACCCCGCTGCTCACGCGGCGCGACGTGCTGAAGAACATTGCGTGCGGATTTGGCTGGCTCGCGTTTGCGGGGCTGGCGGGAAAAAATGCGTTTGGCGCCGAGATGAGTCCGCTCGCGCCAAAGCTGCCGCATTTCGCGGCGCGGGCGAAACGCGTGATCTTCCTGTGCATGCGCGGCGGGCCGTCGCATGTGGATACTTTCGACTACAAGCCGAAGCTCACGGCGGACAATGACAAGCCGGGCAAGCGGCCCGGGACGAAGCTGCTCGGGTCGAAATGGAAATTCTCGCAGCAGGGCAGGAGCGGGCTGTGGATATCGGAGCTGTTCCCGAACATCGCGAAGCACGCGGACGACCTCTGCCTCGTGCGCTCGATGCAGACGGATCTCCCGGCGCATCCGCAGGCGTTTGTGAAGATGCACACGGGCAATTCGCAGTTTGTGCGCCCGTCGCTCGGCGCGTGGACGCTCTACGGGCTGGGCACGGCAAACGAAAACCTGCCCGGCTTCATCACGCTCACGCCGCCGCAGGGATTTGGCGGCGCGCAGAATTACGGGAGCGCTTTCCTGCCCGCGATCTACCAGGCCACGCGCATCGGCTCGGACAATCGCTCGGTCGCGAACGCAAGCGTGCGCAACATCCAGACCACGCTCGGCCCGACGGCACAGCGCGCGGAACTCGAGCTCATCCAGACGCTCAACCGCGAGGCGCTCCGGCGCGACAAATACAACCCCGAGGTGGAGGGCGTCATCGAGAGCTTCGAGCTCGCCTTCAAGATGCAAAGCCAGATGCCCGCCGTGATGGACATCAGCAAGGAGACCGAGGCGACGAAGAAGCTCTACGGGATCGGCGACGGCGGGCGCGGCGGCGGCGGCGGGTTCTTCGGCGGTGGCGGTGGCGGCACCGACGACATGGGCCGGAAGTGTCTGCTCGCGCGGAAATTCATCGAGGCCGGCGTGCGCTTCGTGGAGATCTGCCACGGCAACTGGGATCAGCATTTCAACCTCAGCAACGCGCTCGAGGGCAACTGCAAGTCCGTGGACCAGCCCATCGCCGGCCTGCTCACTGATCTCAAGCAGCGCGGGTTGCTGAAGGACACGCTCGTCGTGTGGAGCGGTGAATTCGGACGCACGCCGCACGCGCAGGGTGGCGACGGACGCGACCACAACAACAAGGGCTTCACGCTCTGGATGGCCGGCGGCGGTGTGAAAGGCGGCCTGAGCTACGGCCAGACGGACGACTACGGCTACGAAGCCGTGGAGAACAAAGTGCAAATCCACGACCTGCACGCGACGATTCTCGCATTGCTCGGCCTCGACCACGAGAAGCTCACCTTCAACTACGCCGGTCGCGACTTCCGCCTCACGGACGTCGAGGGGAATGTGGTGAAGGCGATCATGGCGTAGCGTGGCACCGACGATGCGGCAGGCGCGCTCTTGCTGACCGGCGGTGTTTAGGGTGATGCTCTGCGCATCACCATGAATCCCATCGGCGAAAGCGGCGATCCCAGACCGGCGGCGGCCTCCATCGAGGAGCGGCTCCGCGCGATCCATGGGCGCATGACGGAAGCGGCGTCGAAATCCGGGCGGCGGGCGGAGGATGTGACGCTCGTGGCGGTGTCGAAGACGCATCCGCCCGATGCGATCGGCGAGGCGCTCGCGGCCGGGCAGGCGGTGTTCGGCGAGAGCAGGGTGCAGGAGGCGCGGGCGAAGATCCCGTTGGTTCCGGGGCGCGCGCGCTGGCATTTCATCGGGCATCTTCAGAAGAACAAGATCCGGCACGCGCTGCCGCTGTTCGAGCTGTTCCACGGAATCGACTCGCTGGAGATCGCGCGCGACATGGAGCGGATTGCGTCGGAGGCCGGCGCGTTTCCGCGCGTGCTGCTGGAGGTGAATGTGGCGGGGGAGGGGAGCAAGTTCGGATTCGCGCCCGGCAAGCTCGCGTCGCAGATGGAGGATTTGCTCGCGCTCAAGCGGCTGAATATCGAGGGGCTCATGTGCATTCCGCCGCCGCAGCCGAATGCCGAGGGATCGAGGCGTTTTTTCGCGGGTCTGCGGGAACTCCGCGATCGGTTGCAGGGCGAGTTCCGGGTGCCGCTGCCGCAGCTCTCGATGGGAATGAGCGGGGATTTCGCCGTGGCGATCGAGGAAGGGGCGACGCTCGTGAGGGTGGGGACCGCGATTTTTGGCGAGCGCACCGGCAAGGCGTGGAAGCCGGATGCCGGGGCTGTGACGTTCGACGATTGAGCCCGATGCCCGACCGCCTCTCGCCACTGAACGTCGCCGTGATCGGCGCGGAACTCGCCATCGCGTGGAATGACGGGAAGGAGTCGTATCTTTCCCTCGAAGCGCTCCGCCGGTCGTGCCCGTGCGCCGCCTGCTGCGGGGAGCCGGATGCGATGGGGAATGTGGTGAAGCCGGAGGTCCACCATACGCAGTCGAGCTTCGAGTTGCGCGGCTCGCAGAATGTCGGCGGTTACGCGATTCAGCCCGCGTGGGGGGATGGCCACTCGACCGGGCTCTACACTTTCCCCTACTTGCGGAAGCTCGCGGGAACCGTCTGAGCCGCGGACCGGACGGGCGCTGGAATCGTGGTGCGGAGAACGCTCGTGCCGGGGATCGATGGTGACAGCACGCGGTCCTTGCAGGTCGCGGGCAGGAGGAAGAATTCGCCCGGCCCGAAGTCGATGCCCGTGCAGCGCACCCCGCCAGTGAGCACGGTGAAAATGACCCCGGTTGCGGTGTCATCGGCGCGCGGTGCATCGAGGAGCCATCGCTCGACGCGGAACTCCGGGCACGCGACGACCGTTTCGTCCTTCTCCTGCGCGAGGGCCGGCTCGTGATCGGTGAAATCGATCGAGGCGAGCGACTCGGCGACGTGAAGCGCGCGCGGCTTTCCGTCGAGTCCGGTGCGGTTCCAGTCAAAGACGCGGTAAGTCGTGTCGCTGTTCTGCTGGATCTCCACGATGAGGCATCCGGCGCCGATGGCGTGGCATCTCCCGCTCGGGATGAACATCGCGTCGCCCGCGCGCACCGACAGCCGGTGGAGCAGCTCCGCCGCGCGCCCCGCGGCGAGCGCGCGCCCGAAATCCTGAGGCGTCGTCCCGTTTCGAAAGCCGGCGAACAGCGCCGCGTCGGGTTCCGCGGCGAGCAGGTACCACATCTCGGTCTTGGGCTCCCCCTTGAGTTCCGCGGCCTTGTGCGCCGGGGGATGCACCTGCACGGAGAGCGTCTCGCGCGCATCGAGGATTTTCGCCAGCAGCGGAAACCGCGGGGAATCCGGAAGACCGGCTCCGAACACCGGCTCGCGCATGGTGGTCCAGAGTTCGTGGAGCGTGGTGCCGGCGAGTTCGCCCTTGGCCACGACGCTCTGCGCCTCTTCGCGATCCACCAGCTCCCAGCTTTCGCCGATGGGCACGGCCGTGGGCAGCCGCTTGCCGAGCCGCGTCTCGATGCGCCTGCCGCCCCACACGCGCTCCATGAAGAGCGGCCGGAATGAGAGCGCTTGCTGGAAACTCATCGGGTGTCCCCGGTCACGCCCGCGAGCTTGCGCCGGCCTCCCCGGGGGAAAGACGGATGTCGGTCAGCCCTTGCGGCCGGCCTTCGCGGGCTTCGCGGTCTTGACCGCTTTGGGGGTCTTGGCCTCGATCTTCCGGTAGAGCGTGGCCATGCTGATCCCCAGAATCTTGGCCGCCTTCTCGCGGTTGCCGCCGGTGTGCTTGATCGTTTCGTTGATGAAAAAGCGCTCCTGGTCGCCGATGAAGTCGTCGAGTTTCTTCCCGATCGGCAGGGCGAGGGAACTGCCCTTGAGCCCGGAAGATCCCGGTTCGTGGTGGATGACCTGCGGTGGCAGATCCTTCATCCGGATGACCTGATCGTCGCAGAGCGCGCTCGCGCGCTCGATGGCGTTCTCGAGTTCGCGGACGTTGCCCGGCCAGTTGTAGGATTGCAGGCACTCGACCGCCTTTGGCTCGATCTTGATCGGGGTGCCGCCTTCGGCCTCGGACCTGGATTTCAGGAAATGCTGGACGAGCAGCGGGATGTCCTCGGGCCGGTCGCGCAGCGGCGGGAGCTCGATGGGGATCACCGCGAGCCGGTAGTAGAGATCCTCGCGGAACTTCCCGTCCTTCACCTTGTCGAGGAGCGATTCGTTCGTCGCGCCGAGCACGCGGACATTGATAGGGACCGTCTTCGTGTCGCCCACGCGGCGGAGTTGCCGCTCCTGGAGGACCCGCAGCAGCTTGGTCTGGAGCGGAAGCGCCATCGAGTTCACCTCATCGAGGAAGATGGTGCCGCGCTCGGCCTCCTCGAAGAGCCCGGCCTTGTCGGCCACCGCGCCGGTGAACGAGCCCTTCTTGTGTCCGAATAGCTCGCTTTCGAGCAGATTCTCGGGGAGCGCGGAGCAATTGATGGCGACAAAGGGATGATGCTGCCGGCTGCTGTTGAAGTGCAGCGCGCGCGCGACGAGTTCCTTGCCGGTGCCGCTCTCGCCCTGGATGAGGATGGTCGAATCCGTGTCCGCGATCTTGCGGATGAGGTGGTACACCTCGTCCATCTTGGGCGACGTGCCGATGATGTTCTCCGGGTTGGTCGCGCGTTTGACGACCTTCTTCAGCGTGTCGCGCTCCTTGGCCGTGTCGGAGAATTCGATGACGTGCTTCACCCGCGCCTGCATCTCCGAAATCTTGAACGGCTTGCGGATGTAGTAGCGCGCGCCCTCGGCGATGGCCTTTTCCGCGATCTCCTCGTTGCCCTGCCCCGTCATGAGGATCACCTGGCAGTTATCCAGGCAGTTCCTCACGCTGCGGAGCACCTCGAAGCCGTCCACCTTGCCCATCTTGATGTCGCTGATGACGAGCTGCGGCGCCACGGACTCGAGCTTGTCGAGCGCCTTCTGGCTGTTGGTGAAAGGGAAGGTCTCGTGTCCGAGTTCCTTGCAGGCGGTGACGACGAGTTCGACGATATGCGGCTCGTCATCGACGATGAGGATTTTTGCCATGTTGGTGTGGGTGTTGGGCTGAAAGAGATGCCTCTCTCGGAATTGAGAGTATTGCAAGTCTGAGAATGCGCAACTCAAAAACGATTAATCGTTTTTGAGAGAAGCGGCATTGGCCTGCCCGCCGCCCTGCTGCGCCGGGGCTTCCGGCGGGGGCGCTGCGGGCCCGATGGGCGGCGCGCCCAGCATGGCGAACGCATGCTCCAGCAGCGTCCGGGAATCCTTCCAGATCCCCGGATTGTCCGTGTGCAGGACGACCGAGATGGCCTCGCGTCCGGAGCGGATCGCCGAGCTCACGAGCACCTGCTGCGCGGCGTTGGTGAATCCATTCTTCACCCCGTTGCAGCCCGGCAGCAGCCAGAGCAGCTTGTTGTGGTTGCGGATCGGCACCCATTCCTCGCCCCGGGTGATCCCGGCCTCGGGCGTGGAGACGATCTCGCGGAAAACCGGATTCTGCATCGCCGCTTGCGTGATGCGGGCGAGGTCGCGGGCCGTGGTGAAATGATGTGGATCGTGCAGCCCATGGGGATTGGTGAAATGGGACCCGAGCGCGCCCAATTCCTCCGCCCGCCGGTTCATCTTCGCGGCAAAGGCCTCCACGCTGCCGGCGTTGTCGCGGGCCAGCGCGAGGGCGACGTCGTTCGCGCTTTTCAGCAGGAGCGCGACGAGCAGCTTCCGCCGCGCGTATTCCTCCCCGGGCTTGATTTCGAGGGCGGTCCGTTCCACCTGCGTGTCCACGCGTTCGACGGCCAGGCAGCGGTCGAGATCCCCGGCCTCGATGACGAGGAGCGCCGTGAGGATCTTCGTGGTGCTCGCGGGGTACTCCATCGCATCGGGGTTTTTCCCGTAGAGAATCTCCCCCGTTTTCGCATCGAGGACCACCGCCGCGCGGGCCGCGAGGGGAAGTTCGCCGGGCGCCAGGGGTGGCGGGGTCGGTGCGGGTTTCGGCTTTGCCGGCGTTGTCTTCTTCGAGGTCTTCGCCGCGGGCTTGGCGCGGGAGGAACTCTTCTTTTTCTGGGCGCCCACGGCAAGCCCGCCGAGCAGAAGCACGGTGAACAGGAGATGAATCGCCCTAGTCGTGAAGGATTTTGCCATCGAGCATCATCCACGCGGCCGGCTCGCGGCATGCGAGCACGTCAGCGTGAATTTCCGCGAGGCTACCCGTGACCGGCATGGCGATCAAGTCGGCGAGTGCCCCGGGGACGATTTTCCCGGCGTCGATGCCCAGCGCGCGGGCGCCGTTCCGGGTGGCCATCGCCAGGATGTCGGCGGGGTGCAGCCAGGGTTCGCGCCAGGCGAGCGTGCGCATCTCGTCGAAAAGCGAGAGCGAATCGGTGCTCGCGAGGCTGTCCGTGCCGAGGCAGACATTCAGCCCGAGTTCCAGCAGCTTCGCCAATGGGAACGGCGCGTGCCGGAAGTAACGGTGGCTGCCCGGGCAATGCACGATGCCCGGCCGGCGGTCGCGGGGCAGGCTCGCGAGCAGGACGAAATCGGATTCATCCAGCTCGTTCATGTGCGCGAGCAGCCAGCCCGGACCGCGCGTGGTGTGGTTGAGCACATGCCGGAGCGGCGTGAGCCCTCGGTGGCAGTCGTGCATCCAGCGATCCAGCTTCGCCATGAACTCATACAGCTCGCCCCGTGCGTGCCGGAACATCTCCCATTCCTCGCGCGACTCGGCGACGTGGGTCATCACCGGCATGTGGAGCTTCTCGGCAACCTCCGAGACGAGTTCGTAGAGCGGGCCCGATGCCGTGTAGGGCGCGTGCGGGCTCAGGCCGAATCCGCCGAGCCAGTCCGCGCGGCTCTCGAAAAATGCGAGCGTCCCGGCCACGAAATCCTCGCTGGGCACCACATTGCGCAGGTCGATCATCTCGAGGAACCACCACGTCCGCAGCGGCGGCGGGCCCATTTCCGGGAGCAGCTCGGGGAATGACTCGATGTTCGCCACGGTCGTCGTTCCCCAGCGCCGCAGTTCCGCGAAACCCCGCGCGATCGCGTAGCGGTAGTCGTCCGGCCCCAGGCTGCGTTTGATCGCGTTGATGCGGCGGATCCATTCCGTGAAGCTGCGCTGCGTCTGGATGGCGCGCCGCAGCATCGAATAGTCGAGATGACAGTGCGCATTCACCAGTCCAGGCATGAGCACGCGCTCGCCGAGATCGATCACATCACCCCCGGAGGCCGCGCGGACATCAGCGAACCTGCCGACCGCCGAAATTGTGTTGCCCGCGACAGCCACGGCGCCGTCCTCGATAGGCGCGCCCTCGATGGGAAGAACGATGCGGGCTCTGAGGATCATCCCGTTGCCGCCGCCTCCGATTTCACAATCTTGCGCGCTCCGGCGATCAGGAGATTACAAGCTTCATGGCAAAGCAGCGGCATGCAGCCTGGGGGCGTCGCCTCCGGTCGGAACTTGTCCGCGGCGAGCGTCTGCACCGGCAGTTCCGGGCTGATGCGCCAGAGGATGGTCTTCAGGCAGCCGCCGTCGCTCCGGCACTGGCCTCCGATGAGCCTTTGCGCCTGGTCGTCGGAAATCTTCTGCGTGATACGATACATGCCGGTCTGCCTCCCCAGCGTTTCGCGCAAGTCCACTGGCGACAGACTCCCTTCCCGGTGCGCGAGCCACACGCCGAGCATCGCGGGATAGAGGTAATCCAGCGCCCGCCGCACCTCGTCCGCATTCTGCAGCACGAGGCGCCAGCCGTGCCGGAGATTCGGCGCGGTCTTCAGCGGGCGGAATGCGCCGGCGTCGTCGGCGTTTGCGATCGACCGCGCATCCTGCCACCGGGTGAAAGACTCGACGTCCGCGCGCTCCACGTCGTCCGAGTGCCGCAATTCCCACCCGTCGCCCGTGCGCCGTATCGCGACCTGGCCGACTTGGCGTCCGCCGGCCTCCAGCCATCCGGTGAGTTCCTTCGTCGTGTCGCGCATCACCCGGCGTGCGTCGCGTCGAATGTCCCCACCTGATCGAGGATCACCTCCGCGAATCCGTGCTCGGTGCCGATCGAACTCGCGTAATAAAGCGTCCGGCCCCGCAGGCGGTAGGGATTCTTCGCGAATATCGTTTCCTGCCCCGCGCTCGCCGCGCCCGGCGATTCCGTCGCGATGCCGAGCAGCACGGGGATGTCCTCATAGCTGTGCAGTCCGTCCGAGATGAAAAATGGCACCACGACCACGTTTGGCTGGGTGGAAAGACGGTCCCATTCCGCGATGAGCGGCGCCTCCTCCATATAGGCGCTCAGCACCTCCGCGTAGCGGCCCGTCGCGGCGATGCGGTCCACCTCGCGCTTCGCCGCCGCGGCGGAATTCTCGTTCAGGTCCGTGCCATGCCCGACGATGAAAAGGCTCGTCTCCGAGGGCGGGACACCCGGCGCCGCCTCCGCCGCGCGCTTGAGCAGCAGCTCGGTCATCCGCGGATGATTCCCGACCGGCTCGCAATACTTCACCGTCCGTCCGCCGAGGCTGGATTTCGCCCCGGTCAGCCCGAGTTCACGCGGGATCACCGTCTTCGTGAAGTATCCTTCGCTGATGAAATTCGGCACCACGTAGATGTCGTCGCGATCCACGCAATGCAGGACCTGGCGCAGGCTCGGCTCCTCTTTCCAGAAAGCGCAATGCACCTCGCCGAACGCCCCGCGCCCCAGGATCTCCTCCGCGTGTTCCCACGTCGGGACACTCGAGTCCGGGTTCACCGTCGAACCGTGCCCCACGATGACGAGGGCGCTGTCTGGCTTGTGAATCATTTTCATGGTTGCCTAAGCTCAACGCGCCGCGAAGTCGAACGGTTTCAGTGCCGGCGGACGTTGTGCGCACGAAGCTGTTGCGCATCGCCGGGCGATCCGCCACGAAAGTCCCCGGCATGAGCATGCTTTACCCTTCGGAACGGGCGGCCCTTCAGTTGTCCCGCGCTTTCACAAGCGCGGCTACGCGGTTCGTATCCGTGCTTCTGTCCCTTCTGCCCGTGCCCGCCCGCGCCGCCGACCTCGACGGCGTCCGCCAGCTCGTCGTCGCCATCGCTCCGTCGTGGGATGCGACCACCGGCTGGGCCCAGCGCTTCGAGCGCGCCTCGGGCTCGTGGAAAGCCGCCGGAAACCCGTGGCCGGTGCTCTTTGGAAAAAACGGCCTCGCCTGGGGCTCCGGCATCCGCGGGCAGGAGCAGAAGGGCCTGCAAAAGGTGGAACGCGACGGACGCGCGCCCGCCGGGCTCTTCCAAATCGGCAGGATCTACACCTACGACCGCGCCCTCCCGGCGGGCAGCGATTACCCCTTTCACA
>JBEBGK010001142.1:0-1578 GCA_040081515.1 Chthoniobacteraceae bacterium | reverse complement strand
CATTTTCGCACCCTGCGCGACGAGGTCGGCGAGTGGATCGCAGTCGTAGAGTTCGCGGGGAAGGTAGTCGCGGCTCCAGATGTCCTCGCAAATGGTGATGCCGCACGGCACGCCTGCGATCTCGACGGGGTGGCGACTTTCGCCGGGATGAAAGTAGCGGGCTTCGTCGAAGACGTCGTAAGTTGGGAGCAGGGACTTGAAGATTTTCCGGATGGGCCTGTCCCGTTGCAGGATTGCGGCGGAATTCCGGAAGGGTCTTCCCGGGCCGGTGTTCGGATCCACATAGCCGACGAGCAGGGGGACGGAGCCGGTGCGGCTCTCGATCGTGGCGAGGGCCTCGAGGTTGCCGGGGACGAAGCGGGATTTGAAGAGCAGATCCTGCGGCGGATAGCCGGGCAGGGCCAGTTCCGGGGTGAGCACGACATCGGCGCCGCGGGAGACGAGATCGTCGTAGGCGGCGAGAATTTTCGCGCTGTTGCCGGCGAAGTCGCCGACGGTCGGATTGATTTGGGCGAAGCCTACCCTCATGTTCTGCCCGCACACTACGGGACGAGGGGGGTGCGTGGCTATCGCGAGTTGGAGCCCGCCCTCGCGCGCCGGGGAACCGCGGTCAGCGGCGTGCTCCGGTCTTCGGGCTCGGGTTGCCGTACACTTCCGCGATGGCGGCGTCGCCGTTGATGTCCTCGTTCGCCCGCCAGATCATGTGCTTGTAGAACTGGATCAGCCCTGCGGCACAGAACCCCCAAAAAAGCGTGAGGACCACTTTTTGAAAGAATGTGTTCCGGATCATGCCTGTCAGAAAGCAAGATGTCGGCCAGACTCACCAAAACCCCCACTGGCGCGTCTGGAGGATGTAGATGGCGAGGGCGAGGTTGGTGACGGCGTGGGTGAGAACGCAGGCGGCGAGGCTGCGGGTCCGGTATGCGACGAGGTTGAAAAGCGCGCCGGTGAGCAGGGCAGCGGGCCAGTCCGGCATCTGGTGTTCGAAACAAAAGGCGACGCTGGTGATGGCGAAGGATCTCCAGGTGAAAGTGCCGAAGGGCACCGTGTCGAAATCCTGATGGATCAGGTATCGCAGCAGGAAACCGCGCCAGAAGATTTCCTCGAGCAGCGGGACGATGATGACCATCCGGACCAGGCGCAGCGAGAGATTCACCCAGAAAGGCCAGCCTTCCCCGAAGCGTCCGGGGTCGAACCCTTCGGTCCGCGCCACGGCGCCGAAGAGGGACTGCGGGGCGATCCACACGGCCAGGGCGGCGAGGCCGATGATCGTCGCAAAGCCAAACCCGCGGAAAGGCCCGAAGCGATAGGAGGCGCGCCGGTTCCAGAGGATGAAGCCGCAGACGATCACCTGCATCGGGAACACCCAGTAGCGGGGCTCGGCGAGGGCCCAATGCGCGTAGCCATCCCCGAACTTCCCGACCAGTTCGCCGAGGAGCAGAAGGGCAAAAAAAACGGCGAACGGCGCGAGATAAGCTGAAAAGAGGCGCCGTTCACCACTCATTGATCACAAATTCCAGAGTCATGAATGAAGAGAAAACCCCGCAACCGCAGGCAGAGCAACTCCTGAAGCTGCTC